>NZ_JBRREB010000020.1:0-77322 GCF_056759995.1 Stenotrophomonas sp. STEN030
TCGCGTGGGGTGTCTTCAAGAGCGGCCGGGATTTCGATCCGACCATGCTGAGAGTAGGTCAAGCCTGCTTCCAGCAGGCTTGACCGCGAACATAGGATCTCGGCTCTACAGTGAGGCCTTCCTGGTAAGGCCCAGCGCAGCATGGCTGCGCATCTATAGATGCAGGAGTGGCTATTGCCCGTGATCAGCACCGCAATCAGCTCCCACGCTGATATAGATGTGTCATCAGCGAACGCAGCGCGGCAGTCCGCGCCTGCTTGGAAACAAAGCCCCAGTTGCGGTCGCGTGCGAGCTCGCACAGGTCTGGGTCTTGTTCGGCGGTGAACAGGATCACGCCGGGCTCGCTGCCCCAGCCTTCCACCAGCAGGGGCAGCAGGTCGGGGCCGCTGATATCGCCCATGCGTACGTCCAACAACAACAGGTCGGGAACATCGTCGCCCCGTGTTGCTGCCCGTGCGTCGTCCACGCCGCCGGCGAACTCCACCTGGCAGTCCCAGCGTTCCAGCAGCAGGCGGGTGGCCAGGCTGATGCGCGGGTCATCGTCGATGCACCAGACCCGGCATCCGGCCAGCAGAGAGTCTGCTTGTGGTTCTTCCGCCGGCGTCACCGGCAGCGTGCAGCTGCCGACATCGCCGCGTGGCACGGTGACCGAAAATACGCTGCCGCGCCCGGGCGTGGAACGCAGGCCGATGCGGTGACCCAGTAGGTGGGCGATGCGGTCGACGATGGCCAGCCCCAGGCCGGCGCCGGGCTCTTCGCTGCCGGCGTTGTCGAGCCGACGGAACTCTTCGAAGATTTCCTGCTGGCGCGCTTCTGGAATGCCGGTGCCGGTGTCGTGTACTTCGATACGCAGTTGTTCACCGTCGCGGCGGCAGCCGATGACGATGCGGCCGCTGCGGGTGTAGCGCACTGCGTTGGACAGCAGGTTCTGCAGAATCCTTCGCAGCAGGGCCTCATCGCTGCACACCACCGCGGTGGTAGGGACATGGCTGACCAGCAGGCCACGCGCATTGGCGAGGATGCCGAACTCGATGCTCAGCGCGTCCAGCAGCGGTTCCAGCGCGAAGTCACGGACCCGCTTCTCAAGTGCACCGGATTCAAGTCGCGAGATATCGAGCAAGCTGGTCAGGATGCCGTCCTGCGCGGTCAGCGCGTTGTCGACGTTGTCGGCGATATCGCGGCTATCGTTGTCGGTCAGACGGCTGCGCAGTGCTGACAAGAACATGCGCGCTGCATTCAAGGGCTGCAGCAGATCATGCACGGCAGCGGCTACTAGTCGTGTCTTGGCTTGATTGGCTTCTTCGGCATCACGCTTGGCGCCAGCAAGATCGCGCGTGCGCTCGTTTACGCGCAGGCTTAGCGTGTCAGCCAGTGAGCGCAAGTCGCGCGCGGCATTGCGGTAGGCGGTGATGTCGGTATAGCTGGTGACAAAGCCGCCGTCCGGCAGCGGATTACCGCGGATCTCGATCACGTTGCCGTCGCCGCTCTCACGCTCGTGCATATGCGGGGTGGCCGAGCGCAGGTGATTGAGCCTGCGTTCGATGGCTTCCTCCACCGGGCCGGGACCGAGCAGGCCGCGGCGTGCGTTGTAGCGGAACACGTCGGCAATCGGCCGGCCTACCTGGATCAGCCCGGGCGGGAACCGGAACAGTTCGATATAGCGTCGGTTCCAGGCCACCAGGTTGAGTTGTGCGTCAACCACGCAGACGCCTTGTGGCAGGTGCTGCAGGCTGGCGCTTTCGCCATGGTCGGTGGCGTGGGCGGCATGCACGACGCCATCCTGGGCGGTGCGTAGTTCCAGTGCATGGTGCTCAACCAATTGTTCCAGCTCGCGCCGACTGCGCTCGCGCAGACGTGCCAGGCGTTGCCGCTGCCACAGCACGTAGCCCAGCAGTAACACCGCTATCAGGCTGGCCATCACCGCGCCGGCAAAGGTGCGCGCGGTGTTGCTGCTGCTGGCGGTGCTGCGCAGCAGATGCAGGGTCCATTGCTGTTGCGGCAGATGTTGCGATACCCAGATCACATCGCCGGCGTCGGGCAGTTTCACCCGCTGTTGGTTTGGCCCCAGTCGTACGCCCTGCGAGTACTGCAGTTGCTGCTGCGGCAGATGCGTGTACTGGCGGGTGCGCAGCAGTTCTTCGCGGACACCACCATCAAGCGCATGCAACGCCAGATAGCGCCACGGGCGGTGGCTGGAGAGAAAAATCACGCCATTACTGTCGCTGACGAAGACGGTGTCGGTGGTATCTGCCCAGGTCTGTTCCAATGGCCGCAGGATGACCTTCACCACCACCACGCCCACCGGCTTGCCACTCTCCTCGTGCACCGCCTCGGACAGGAAATAGCCCGGCATGGCGGTGGTCACGCCTTCGGCATAGAAAGTGCCGTTGCCTTGCTGCATCGCCTGGCGGAAATACGGGCGGAACTTATAGTCATTGCCGACATTGTTGCTGCCGGGCGTGCGCCAGTTGCTGGCGGCCACCGCTACGCCATTGCGGTTGAGCAGGGTCAGGGTGGAGGTGGCAGCCACGCCGTTGACCCGCTCCAGCTTGCGGTTCAGGCGGTCCAGCTCTGCGCTGTCCAAGGTGGCTCGCGCCAGCGTGGTGCGTACATCCGGATCCAGCGCCAGCACTGCTGGAAGCACCCGGTGGCGTTCGATCAGTGCCTGCAGGGCCTCGCCATGCAGATGCAATTGGGTCGCCGCCCGCCCGGCATCGCTGGCAAGGCTGCTGCGCTCGAAGTGACGCAGCGCCGTCAGGCTGATCGCAGCCACGACCAGCGTGGCTGCGAGCGGTAGCAGCCAGCGCATGCGGCGCCGTTGGGTGGGGAAGAACGGCATGGCTCGATGGTCCGGCAGGGCTGCCGTGGGGGGCCATAGGTCTTGTCCGGTTATTGGCGCTGTTAGTCCGGAATCGTTGATCCGGTCCCGCTTGTGTGCGTGCAGTAACACCAATGCGTTATCGGCGACGCGCGGTTTGGCGCGTAAAAAACCTCCTAGTAGCGAAATTCGAGGTTCCCCGCCATGCACGCCCCTTCCGCCGTTGTTGCCAGCCAGCCCGCGCGCCGGCTGCCGTTCTATCGTCAGCTTTACGTGCAGGTGCTGGTAGCGATTGCGCTGGGCGTGCTGCTTGGCCATTTCGAGCCGGTGTTCGCCGAGCAGCTCAAGCCGCTGGGCGATGCCTTCATCAAATTGGTGAAAATGATCATCGCACCGGTGATCTTCCTTACCATCGTTACCGGCATAGCCGGCATGACCCACCTGCGCAGTGTTGGCCGGGTGTTCGCCAAGGCGATGGCCTACTTCATGTTCTTCTCCACCCTGGCCTTGGTGGTCGGCATGGTGGTGGCACATGTGGTGCAGCCTGGCGCCGGCATGAACATCAATCCGGCCGATCTGGACCAGGCTGCGGTGGAGGGCTATGTGGCGCGCTCACACGAGCTGAGCCTGGTGGGCTTCGCGCTGGACATCATTCCCAAGACCCTGGTCAGCCCGTTCGTTGGCGACAACATCCTGCAGGTGCTGTTTGTCGCGGTGCTGTTCGGGATAGCGCTGGCCTCGGTCGGCGAGAAGGGGCGTCCGGTGTTGACCCTGCTGGAAGCGCTGACCACGCCGGTATTCAAGCTGGTGCACCTGCTGATGCGGGCTGCGCCGATTGGTGCGTTTGGCGCCATTGCCTTCACCATCGGCAAGTACGGCATCGCCTCGCTGGTCAACCTGGCCTGGTTGGTCAGCTCGTTTTACCTGACATCGCTGCTGTTCGTGACGGTGATCCTGGGCGCGGTGGCGCGCCTGTGCGGGTTCTCGGTTTTCAAGCTTGCCCGTTACCTCAAGGCCGAACTGCTGCTGGTGCTGGGCACCTCCTCATCGGAGTCGGCACTGCCTTCGCTGATGGAAAAAATGGAAAAGGCCGGCTGCAGCAAGTCGGTGGTGGGTCTGGTGGTGCCGACCGGTTACTCGTTCAACCTGGATGGCACCAACATATACATGACCTTGGCGGCCTTGTTCATCGCCCAGGCCACCAACACCGAGTTGAGTCTTGGCCACCAGGTCGCGTTGTTGTTGGTCGCCATGCTCAGCTCCAAGGGCGCGGCCGGGGTCACCGGCGCAGGATTCATCACCTTGGCCGCGACGTTGGCGGTGGTGCCGGAGGTTCCGGTGGCAGGTATGGCTTTGATCCTGGGTGTGGACCGGTTTATGAGTGAGTGCCGCTCGTTGACCAACTTCATCGGCAATGCGGTGGCGACCGTGGTTGTTTCGCGCTGGGAAGGCGCGCTGGATCGGCAGCGCCTGCGCTCGGTACTTGATGGGGCGGAGCCGTCTGAACTGCCGCCGTCGCCATCGGTCAAGGCCTGAGGTTTACCTGTGTGTGCTGTTTTTGCGCGGGGCCAGCCACCGAGCAGGCGGCCCCGCGTTTTTTTTCGTCCCGAGCTTGTCATGCTCAGGGACGAAACTGACGCGCATGCAGTGGCGTGGAAAGGTCCGAATTGTGCGGTTGCAGCATGACTGCGACAGCGTAGCGACAGGTCCAACTGCCTTAACGGCGTTATCATCTCCCGTCCTTCTTGCCCATTAGCGCCCACAACTCGATGTCCAACGAAGATTTCAAGCAGGCCGCCCTCGAATATCACCGGATGTCGCCGCCAGGCAAGATCAAGGTGGTGGCTACCAAGCCCATGTTGACCCAGCGTGATCTGTCGCTGGCGTATTCGCCGGGTGTGGCACATGCCTGCGAAGCGATCATGGCCGACCCGGCCATGGCCAGCGAGATGACCGCACGCGGCAACCTGGTCGGCGTGATCACCAACGGCACTGCGGTGCTGGGCCTGGGCAATATCGGCCCACTGGCCGGCAAGCCGGTGATGGAAGGCAAGGGTGTGCTGTTCCAGAAGTTCGCCGGCATCGATGTGTTCGACATCGAAATCAACGAGAACGATCCCGACAAGCTGGTCGAGATCATCGCCTCGCTGGAGCCGACCTTTGGCGGCATCAACCTGGAAGACATCAAGGCACCGGAGTGCTTCATCGTCGAGCGCAAGCTGCGCGAGCGGATGAACATCCCGGTGTTCCATGACGACCAGCACGGTACCGCGATCATCGTCGGCGCTGCCGTGCTCAACGCCATGTGCATCACCGGCAAGAAGATCGAAGAGGTCAAGCTGGCCACCACCGGCATGGGCGCGGCGGGTATTTCCTGCGTCAATATGCTGGTTTCGTTGGGTTTGAAGCCGGAAAACATCCTGGCCTATGACCGCGACGGGGTTATCCACACCGGTCGTACTGATCTGGACCCGGAAAAGGCCCGCTACGCCCGCGATACCGACAAGCGCACGCTGGCCGAGATCGTCGACGGTGCCGATATCTTCCTGGGTCTGTCGGCTGGCGGCATCCTCACCAAGGACATGGTCGCCAGCATGGCGCGTGACCCGGTGATCTTCGCCCTGGCCAACCCCTACCCGGAAATCCTGCCGGAAGACGCCAATTCGGTGCGTTCGGACCTGATCATGGGTACCGGCCGTTCGGACTACCCGAACCAGGTCAACAACGCGCTGTGCTTCCCCTACCTGTTCCGCGGCGCGCTGGACGTGGGCGCAACCACCATCAACGAAGAAATGAAGGTTGCCTGCGTGCGCGCGATTGCCGCGCTGGCCCGCAAGGAAGCCTCCGACCTGGGCGCCGCTTACGGCGGTGACGTGCCCAGCTTCGGCCGCGACTACGTGATCCCGCGCCCGTTCGATCGCCGCCTGCTGGTGGAGCTGTCGGCCGCCGTGGCCCAGGCCGCGATGGATTCGGGCGTTGCGACGCGCCCGATCGCCGACATGGGCGCCTACCGCGACAAGCTGGCCCAGTTCGTCTACCGCACCAGCCTGTTCATGAAGCCGGTCTACGACCGTGCGCGTTCGGACAAGCAGCGCGTGGTCTACGCCGAGGGCGAAGAAGAAGTGGTGCTGCAGGCGGTGCAGAACGTGATCGACGAAGGTGTTGCCTTCCCGATCCTGATCGGCCGTCCAGACGTGATCGAAGCCCGCATCGAGCGCTTGGCGCTGCGCATGCGTGCCGGAGTCGATTTCGAAATCACCAACATCAACGACGACCCGCGCTTCAACGAGTATTGGCAGTACTACCACGAGATGACTGGCCGCAAGGGCGTCACCGTGGCCGCTGCCAAGAACCTGATGCGCTCGCGTCCGACCCTGATCGCGGCGGTGATGGTTGCCCGTGGCGAGGCCGATGCGATGTTGTCGGGCCTGGTTGGCCGCTTCCACAAGAAGCTGGGTTATGTGCGCAGCGTGATTCCGCTGGAGGCCAAGGTCAGCTCGACCTCGGCGATGACCGGCGTGATCAACAACCAGGGCGTGTTCTTCTTCGTCGACACGCACGTGCAGGAAGATCCGACTGTCGAGCAGATCGTCGAATCCACGCTGCAGGCGGCGTTCCGCATGAAGTTGTTCGGCATCGAGCCGAAGATCGCGCTGCTGTCGCATTCCAATTTCGGCAGCCACGATTCCAAGGACGCGTTGAAGATGCGTCAGGTGCGTGAGGCGCTGCTCAAGCGCAACCCGCGCTTGAACGTGGATGGCGAAATGCAGGGCGATACCGCATGGGATGAAGCACTGCGCGACAAGCTGTTGCCCAACAGCACGCTCAAGGGCCGTGCCAACCTGTTCGTGCTGCCCAACCTGGAAGCAGCCAACATTGCCTACAACCTGGTGCGCGTGTTCACCAATGGTGTGGCGATTGGTCCGATCCTGATGGGCATGACCAAGCCGGTGCATATCCTGACCAGCAGTGCCAGCTCGCGCCGGGTACTGAACATGACTGCGATTGCTGCGGTCGATGCGCAGATCCGCAAGCAGATGGAAGCCGATCGCGCGGGTTGATTGCCAACCAGCACGTGTCTGAGCAAAGCCGGCCTTGTGCCGGCTTTGCTTTTGCGGGTGAGCGAGGCCGCTGATCTCTTGTGGGAGCGGCGTCAGCCGCGAAGCAGGTGGCTCATCAGATCGAAAAATCGCCTGATACTTCGGCAATGCCAGCTTCGCGGTTTACACCGCTCCCACAAGCAGTGGCATGTGTTTCGGACGGGCGGCGCCGATTGAATGCTCGGTCGCCGCCGAACATCAGAACTGTGGAATCTTCTGCGCCTCCACTATCTGCAGCACCAGCTTGCGGGTGGCGGCGCGGCAGGACCGGTATGCCAACAACAACCTGCGCTCCGATGGGTCATCCACCAGCTCCGCGTTCTCGCTGGGTATGGCAGCAGAGATTGCATCCAGTTCCCCTCGTCCCGTCGCCAGCCTTTCAAATGAAACATCCGTCACCAATGCAATGGTGATCAAACGCATCGTGCTGGGTGATATTCCCGTCGGACTTTCCCAGTTTCCCACCGCGCTACGGCTTACTTTCAGTTGGCCTGCCAACTCCGCCTGCGTCATCCTCATCTTTCTCCGCGCTTTGCGGATGCGGATTCCCAGATGGTCATGCATAAATTTCTCCTCGAGCGTTGACCATGAGAGCCGACTAAAAGCCTAAGCCATTGCGAGCTTGCGCAGTCGGCAAAGACTTATTGTCAATGTTCATTACGTCCGTGGATTATCGGAACGAAACTCGTCATCGATATTGACGACTTTTGCCAATGTAAATTGCACCCTCTGTTCGCGCGGCTCGATGCCGTTAGGCTGCGGCGGAGGCGGCAATTAATGATGGATGGTCGTTGGTATAACGCTGACAGATTGATAAGTTTTTTTCTTAAGCGTTGAACTGTTGGTGTACGCGTGGCGCAAACCGAATCGAATGAAAAACTGCAGGTTGTCGATCATCGCTGGTGGTCATGGATGGAATTGAAACGGTCCGCAAAACTGTGCCTGTATTCAGCAGGTACATTCGTGTTCTTGGTTGTCGTTGCGATGGCATTGGCCATCCGTGACGGCAATGAGGCCGCCGTGGTGGTTGGTCGGCTCGTCCCGGTACAGGGAATGGCAACGGTGTTGGCGCCGGTGGGTGGTGTTGTGCGTTGGCTGGACGCTGATGACGGCAAGCGTGTGGTCGAGGGCGATACGCTTGCCCTGGTAGCCACGCCGCGCGCGATGCCCGAACTCGGGGACGCCAATCTGGCGCTGGAACATGGCCTGCAGCAGAAGCAGGATAGTTTCGTATTGGCGCGCGACGCGTTGAAAGAGCAGTTGGCGGCACAGGCCACAGGTCTGCATGAGCAGATGCAGGCGGCACGCGCAGAGGCGCAGCAGATCGCACTGGAGGTCGCCACGCGGCGGGAGCAGATTCGGGTCGCAGGCGACGTGTTGACGCGACGAAGAGGGTTTGAAATGGCATCTGCCGCGGGTCTTGCCGCTGCGGAACAGCAGGAGGCGCTGGTGCTGGAGTACACCGTGCAGCTGCAATCGCTGCGCCGGCAGCAGGCCGCGACGCAACGCCTGATCGCCCAGCTGAAACAAGCCAAGCAGGAATTGCCCGGACGGCAGAAGGCCAACGATGCCGCCTATGCGGAGCATCTGGCGCAGTTGCGCCTGGATCAGGTTGAGAATGAGGCCAGTGCTGCGTTGTTGGTGAAAGCGCCGGTTGATGGTGTGGTGGTCGCACGGATGGTCAAGCCGGGGCAGTCGGTGCAGCTGGGCCAGCCGATGCTCAGCGTATTGCCCGGCGATGGCCGGCTGGAGGCTGAGCTGATGGTGCCGGGGCGCACGATCGGGGCGATGGCGCCTGGCGACCGCGTGGTACTGCGCTATCAGGCATTCCCGCATCAGAAGTTTGGTACGCAGCATGGCGTTATTGCGCACATCAGCCGCACTGCGGTGGATAGTGAAGAGGCCAGTTTCGCGCCGGGGCTGCCGGCAATGAAGGAGGCCTTCTATCGCGTTACGGTCGAGTTGGCCGCCCAGGCCATTGTGGCCCACGGCCGCTTGGAGCCGCTCAAGCCCGGGATGATGCTGGATGCGCAGCTTTACGGTGAGCGCGAGCCGCTGAGTGATCGTTTGCTGCAGCCGATGTATTCGTTCGGCGGCTGGTTGGGCGGGCGTTGAGCGGTGATGCTGGTCCAGCTGGTTGGATGTGGCTGGATGCTGGAATGTTGGTTCGCGCACCCCGGAATCTCCCGCTTTTGCGATGATGCGTGTTGCTGCTTGGCTTCCCCTGGTGTGGCCTGGGGAGTGCCAGGCGTATGGATTCGTGTGTTGAGCGCAAACTACCGAGGACTGGATTCCGATGATGAAGCTTTCTTGTTGTGCTTGGGCGGTGGCGCTTTCGCTGGCATTGTCGCCGATGGCACAGGCAAAGCAGGCCGCCGCTGGCTTGCCTGGCAACCTGCAGGCAGGTCCCTGCGTCGAGGGGGTGTGTGAGTACCGCTTGCAGAATGGCCTGCGCGTGCTGCTGTTTGCCGATGCCAGCAAGCCAACCGTTACCGTCAATCTGGTCTACGGCGTGGGCTCGCTGCATGAGAACTACGGCGAGACCGGCATGGCACATCTGCTTGAGCACCTGATGTTCAAAGGCACGCCCAAGCACCCGGATATCCCTGGCGAAATGCAGCAGCGCGGGGTCAGCAAAAATGCGACCACCTCGCTGGACCGCACCAATTACTTCGCCTCGTTCCCGGCCAATGACGACACCTTGGACTGGTTGCTGGGGCTGGAGGCGGACCGCATGCTCAACTCCAAGGTGGCCAAGGCCGACCTGGACAGCGAGATGACGGTTGTCCGCAACGAGATGGAGGCTGGTGACAACAACCCTTACGGCGTGCTGATGAAGCGCATGCGTTCGGTGGCCTTTGATTGGCACAACTACGCCAACATGCCGATCGGTGCGCGCTCGGACGTTGAGAACGTGCCGATCGAAAATCTGCAGGCCTTCTACCGCACCTGGTATCAGCCGGACAACGCATTGTTGATCATCGCTGGTCGCATCGACGGCGAGCAGGCGCTGGCGCGGGTTGCTGCGCATTTCGCACCACTGAAGAAGCCCGCGCGGACCATGCCCGTATTCCACACCGTGGAGCCAGTGCAGGACGGCGAGCGCGAAGTAAGCGTGCGCCGTAGCAGCGATCTGTCATTGATTGCTGCCAGCTACCACGTTCCAGCGTTGGCACAGGCTGACAGCGCGCCGCTGGCCGTGTTGGGCAACGTGCTCGGTGACAACCCCAATGGGCGGCTGTACAAAGCGCTGATGGAAACCAAGCTGGCGGCATTTGCCGGCGCCAGTAGCGAGACCCTGCACGATCCGGGCTTGTTCACCCTGCTGTCGGCGGTACCCAAGGACGGTGACCCGGACAAGACCGCGGCCGAGTTGTTGAAGCAGGCTGAAGCGATCGCCGCAACGCCGGTAAGCGAAGCGGAAGTGAGTGCTGCCAAGCAGCGCATCGGCAATGCAGTTGAAAAGCGCGCCAGCGACGTCAACGCAATGGCGATGGCCTTGTCCGAATATCAGGCCGCCGGTGATTGGCGCTTGCTGTTTGTGCAGCGTGATGCGATCGAGGCGGTGACTGCTGCCGATGTGAACCGCGTCGCGGCGGCCTACCTGAAGCCGCAGAACCGTACCTTGGGCCGCTTCGTACCTACCGCCGCGCCGGACCGCGCGGTGATTCCAGCCGCGCCGCCAATTGCGACGCTGGTGGATGGCTACAAAGGCCGCGCCGCGGTCAGCGCGGGTGAGGCGTTTGATCCAAGCGTGGAGAATATCGCGGCGCGTACCGAGAGTTTTGTCATCGGCGATGGCTTGCGGGTTTCATTGCTGCCCAAGCGTAATCGCGGGCAGACGGTGACGTTCACGGCCACGTTCCGGTTTGCCGACGAGCAGACCATCACTGGCCGCAGTGAAGCCGGTAGCTGGGTTGGGCCGATGCTGATGATGGGTAGCCAGCGCCTGGATCGTGGCCAGATCGCAGCCCGCTTCGATGCGCTCGGCACCCGGGCGCAAGTAAGTGGTGGCATGCAAGCCGCCAGCATTGGCCTCAGCGGCAAGCGCGATACCTTGGCCGAAGCCCTGCGGCTGGCGGCCGACGTGCTGCGCCACCCGTCATTCCCGCAGGCCGAGTTCGAGCAGTTGCGGCTGCAGGCGGTCACCGGGCTGGAGTTCCAGCGCAAGGAGCCGGGCACCTTGGCGTCGCTGGCGCTGAACCAGTATTTCGATCCGTGGCCGGTCGGTCACCCGCTGCACGTGCAATCGATCGATGAGTCGCTGGCGCGGGTGAAGGCGGTCAAGCTGGAGGACGTGCGTGCCTATCATCAGGACTTCTACGGCACAGCCGTGGGTGAGATCGCAGTGGTGGGCGATTTCGATCCGGTGGCGATGAAAGCGGAGTTGCAGGCCCTGTTCGCCGACTGGAAGTCGCCCAAGGCCTATGCGCCGATCAGCACTCATTACCGCGATGTCGCTGCAACGAACGAGCGTTTCACCACCCCGGACAAGCCCAATGCGGTGCTGCTGGCGCGGCAGAACATCTCGATCAATCTGGCCGACGCGGACTTTCCTGCGCTGAACATCGCCGTTGCCATCCTCGGTGGCGATCCGCTCAAGGCGCGTCTGGCCGAGCGCATCCGCCAGAAGGACGGTCTGAGTTACAACGTCGGTGCCGGGTTGAGTGCCGATGAAAGCCGCATAGGCCGTGATGACAATGGCAGCCTGAGCATCCAGGCCATCGCAGCACCAGAGAACATGGGCAAGCTGGAGGCCGCGCTGCGTGAGGAGCTGGCGCGGTTGGTTGCCGACGGCATCAGTGTGGAGGAGCTGCGCAGCGCCGTGGCCGAAAAGAAGGTGGCACGTGAGCAGTCGCGGGCGGCCGATGGCGCCATCGCCGGGCTGCTGAGTGATCACCTGTACTACGGCCGCGACATGACCTTTGAAGCGCAGCGTGACGCCGCCTACCAGGCGCTGACGGTGGAGCAGGTCAATGCTGCCATCCGCAAACACCTCAAGCCGGAGCGGCTGAGCGTGTTTGTCGCAGGTGACTTCAAGTAAAGGCGGCTTCAAGTAACAGGGCAACGGGGTGGTCAGCCGCCGCCCCGTTGCTGGCAGCAATCGATCGCTCAGCGTTGCTAGCGGGCCGCCGCGGCTGTTGTGACCGGCAGGGTCGCTGCCTGCTCAGCTGAGGCTGAGCTCGGGAGCAGGGCAGGGCGGTGCTTTCCCGGTCGCGGCGGGGTCGTAACCGGCTTTTTGCTGCCCGCGCTGGATTGGCGCGGCCGCGTCGGCCCGGCGCTGCTAGAATTGCGCTGACCTGGTTTTTTTGTGAATGACGCCATGAGCCATACCGCCACCGCGCCCGCCAACGCCGAGAAGCGTTACACCGTGCACCGCGCTGACCTGCCGCTGAGCTGCCCGACGCCGGAAATGGCGCTGTGGAACTCGCACCCGCGGGTTTACCTGCCGATCGAGAACGAACCCAATGGCGAGGCTGCTTGCCCGTATTGCGGTTCGGTATTCGTACTGGCCGACTGATCGCTGACCGATGCGCCGTTTGACGGTGGTGCAGTTGCTGCCGGCGCTGCATTCCGGCGGCGTCGAGCGTTCAACTCTGGAAATTGCTGCGGCACTGGTGGCTGCCGGTCACCGGGCCATTGTCGTGTCCGCGGGCGGGCGCCTGCTGCAGCCGCTGCTGGACAGCGGTGCCGAGCACCTGACCCTGGATATCGGCCGCAAGTCGCTGCTGACCCTGCGTCACGTGGCGTCGCTGCGACGCCTGTTCAGCGAAACCGGCGCCGACATCGTGCACGCCCGTTCGCGTCTGCCAGCCTGGCTGGGCTGGTATGCGTTGCGTGGCATGCCTGCGAGCCAACGTCCGCGCTGGATGACCACCATGCACGGGCTGAACTCGCCTGGTCGCTACAGCGGCATCATGGCCAGTGGTGAACGGGTGATCTGTGTCTCGCAGACCGTGCGCGACTATCTGCTTGAGCATTATCGGCATACCGATCCGGCCAAACTGCGGGTGATACCGCGCGGCGTGGATGTGGCCCAGTTTCCGCGCGTGGAGCGCAGCGACCGCCGGTCGCGTCTGGCCGTGGCCGCGCAGCATCCGCAGCTGGGCACGCAGGCGCCATTGCTGCTGTTGCCCGGGCGCGGCACCCGCCTGAAAGGGCATGCGCATGCCGTGCAGTTGCTGGCGGCCTTGCAACGCGAAGGCCAGCCGGCGGTGTTGTGGATGCCCGGCGTCCGTGAGCCCGGCCGCGAAGCCTATGTGCGCGAGCTGGAACAGCTGGCGCAGACGCTGGGTGTAGCCGATCAAGTCGTTCTGAGTGAACCCACCAACCATATTGCCGAGGCTTACGCCGCCAGTGATCTGGTGCTGCAGCTGTCGGACAAGCCGGAAGCATTCGGCCGCACCGTGCTGGAAGCGCTGTCGGTAGGTCGCCCGGTAGTTGGATGGAACCATGGCGGGGTGGGCGAGTTGCTCAGCCAACTGCAACCTTCCGGCGTTGTCGTACACGCTGACCAACAGCAGCTGACGCAAAGCGTGCTGCAGCTGTTGCAGAATCCACCGTCACTTCCACGACGAATTCCCTATACGTTGCAGTCCATGCAGCGTGCGACCCTGGATGTCTATGCAGAACTCGGTAACTGATCGGTCTTATGTAGCGAGGCCACGGCAGGCGGGCTGGTGGGCGCCGATATGGGTGGTCACCTATGTCGCGTTGTTGCCGTTGCCTGGCATCGCCGAGTCAGTGCTGGTGCTGGGCGCCTTGTTCGCCGTGCTGCGCTTGTTGCTGTTGCGGCTGAAAGAGGGTGACGGCATCCGCAGTCTGTTGGGCGTGCCGGCATTGGCACTGACCAGCGTGCTGTTCTGTGCGTACTGGCTGCCGCAGCTTGGCTCGGCGCTAGGTGCGGAGGATCCGGGCAAAGTCTGGGGCAAGGTCGCCGCGGGGCTGCGCTACCTGCCTTTCATGTGGCTGGTGGCGATAGCGGTAGGTACAAGCCAGCGACGCAGTACAACTTTTACCGGTCTGGCGATGGTCACCGCGCTGTGGACGCTTGATGCCTTGCTGCAGGCGGGTATTGGCACCAGCCCCTTGTTCTGGAGCCTGGATCAGCTCAAGTGGCTGAGCAGTGGGCACGGCCTGTGCACCGTGCAGGAAGTAGCCGCGGCCGATCGCCTACCCGGCATCTTCGGACCGTGCAATCTGAAATTCGGCCAGGTACTGGCCAGTCTGTCGCCGTTCCTGTTGTTTTTTGTCGGCGCACGTTTTGGACGTTGGGGCTGGTTGTTGAGCGCCGCTGCAGTCGGCGTGGTGCTGGTGCTCGCCGGTTCGCGCGCCTCGCTGATCACCTATGCGCTGGTCCTGCTGATTTCCGGTTGGCGCCTGCTGGGGGCCAAGTGGATGTTGCTGGTGATGCTGGCCGGCGTTGTCGGCATTGGCGCATTGGTGGCGGGCTCGGCGCAGGTGCGTGAGCGTTTTTCGCGCACCGCGATGGCTTTCAGCGGGGGCGCCAGCGGGGTCAACGAGGCCTTGTCCGGGCGTAGTCAGATATGGTCGGCAGCGCTGTGCATGGTGCGCGAACACCCGATCAATGGCGTTGGCGCGCGCGGTTTCCGCGATGCCTATCCGCGCTGCAACCCGAGCCCGGAGCAGAATCCGGTCTGGGGCGAAGGCCCAGCCTTGCACGCCCACCAGATCGTGCTGGAGATCCTCGCTGAGACCGGTGTGCTTGGTCTGTTGCTGTGGATTGCCGGGGCGGCGATGGCGCTGCGCGCCTGGATCTACTCCGGGCCGCAGGCGCGTGATCGGGCGCGTCCGGCGGCGCTGGCCTTGGCGGTAACGGTATTTCCGCTCAATACCCATCTGGCGTTCTATTCGGCCTTCTGGGGGGGGCTGACGGTGCTGCTGGCGGCGCTGTACGCCGGCGCCCTGCTGGCCGAGCCAAACGAGCGCAATAGCTGAGCCGGCAGCCGCTTCAGTCGTAGAAGTGGCTGCGGCCTTCGGGCTGACGCTTGAAGCGGCGGTGGATCCACAGATACTGCGAAGGCGCTTCGCGCACCATCTGTTCGATGGCGGCGTTGACCTGGGCGGTATCTGCAACCGCGTCGTCGGTGGGGAAGTCGGGTAGGGGCGGTGCGATCTTCAGCACATAGCCACTGCCTTCGCGCCGGTGGAAGTAGGGCACCACGGCACAGCCGGTCATCCGCGCGAACTGATGGGTGGCGGTGATGGTGGAGGCTTGCATGCCAAAGAACGGCACGAACACCGAGTCCTTGCCGCGCATGTCCTGGTCCGGTGCGTACCAGAGAAAGCCGCCTTTCTTCAGATGGCGCACGGTGGCGCGGATGTCCTCGTTGGCAAACATCGCGCAGGCGTATTTCAGCCGGCCGCTCTTCACCGCCCATTCCATCACCGGGTTGCGGTACTTGCGGTACATGCCGGCCAACGGCACGTGATCGCAGAGCAGGCGGCCGCACATCTCCAAAGTCATGAAGTGGCCTGACACCAGCAGCACGCCACGGCCTTCGGCCTGCAATGCCTTGAGATGCTCCAGCCCTTCCCATTGCACCTGCGGGCGGATCACGTCGATCTTGCCCCACCAGGCGCGGGCAAATTCAAATATCCCCACACCGAGTGCGTCGAAGCTGTCGCGCAGCAGGCGCTGCCGCCAGGCCTCGTCCTGCTCCGGGAAGCACAGTTTGAGGTTGACCTCGGCGGCATGGCGGCGGCTGCGGGCCAGATGCAGGGCCAGCCAGCCAATGCCGCGGCCGAGGGCGCGCTGCAGCGTCCATGGCAGGCGCGCGGCGACGAGGGCGATGCCAAGCCAGGCAAAGGTGGGCCAATGACGTGGCTGCAGCAACGAGGGCCGGGTGGCGGTGGAGGGTGAATCGGACATGGGTCGATTCTAAGCCACGGGGATGACGGCTGGAGCAGGGTGTAGTGCTGTTGACTTAAGCGTTTGAGCCACTCAGAACTCGATGCCAGACTTCTGGCGCCGGATTTTTTGTGGGAGCGGCGTAAGCCGCGAAGCGTGAACATCATCAGATGGCGCAGGTTTCGGAGGGGGGCAGCGTCAGCTTCGCGGCTTACGCCGCTCCCACAGGCAAACGCCAGGCCGGTGCACTACCTGCTTCGCTTGCGTGAACAGCATTAGGAGCGGGGTCGGGTTTGTTGGAGTGCCGGATGTGGGTGCTGGATCAGGGCGGGGCTCGGGGGTGAAGGCAAAAAGCCGGTGCACCCCTCCTCAATCCTCCCCTGCGCTGCGCGCCAGGGAGGAAGCAAAGCAGGCGCGGTTGGCGGCTCTTCGTCTCACGCAGTTCCGCTGTTCTCCCGTATCCTTCGCCGATGCGTAAGGATCCAGTCGAATTTCTGCTGCGCGGCATCTATTCCGTCGTGCTCTATCTATTGCTGCCCATCACTGTGTACCACCTGGTGTGGCGCGGGTTTCGTGTGCGCGAGTATTTTCAGCGCTGGGACGAGCGATATGCCTCCTACCCGGAAAGTGGCGGTCAGCCGCGGGTGTGGTTGCATGCGGTGTCGGTGGGAGAGGTCAATGCGGCCGCGCCGCTGGTCAATGCCCTGCGTGCGCAGCGGCCGGATATCCGTTGGATCATCACCACCATCACTCCGACCGGTTCGCAGCGGGTGCGCGCGCTATGGGGTGATGCGGTCGATCATGTGTATCTGCCCTATGACGTGCCCGGCAGTGTCAGTCGATTTCTGGGCCATTTCCAGCCCAGCCTGGCGCTGATCCTGGAAACCGAGTTGTGGCCGAACATGTTGTTCGGTTGCCGCGATCGCGGCATTCCGGTGTACATCCTCAATGCCCGCCTGTCGGCGCGGTCGCTGAAGGGCTACCGGGCGTTGAAGGCGCTGGTTGGTCGCGCGCTGCGCACGGTCACCTGCGTGGCGGCGCAGTCGCAGGCCGATGCCGACCGCTTTATCGAGCTGGGGGCGATGCCCGAGCAGGTGCAGGCCTTGGGCAATCTGAAGTTCGATATCCATCCGCCGGATCCGACGGCGGTGCTGCAGGCCTTCCACCAGCACGTGGCGGCGACGCGGCCGATATGGATTGCCGCCAGCACCCACGAAGGCGAAGAGCAGGCGGTGATCGAAATCCATGCGCGTTTGTTGCAGCAGCATCCGGATGCCTTGCTGCTGTGGGCGCCACGTCACCCCGAACGTTTCGCCAAAGTTGAAGCATTGGCGCGCGAGCCGGGCTGGCGGGTGGCCACGCGCAAAGCGCAGCAATGGCCGGGCGCGGATGCGCAGGTATTCGTGATCGACACGCTGGGTGAGTTGATGGCGTTCTATGCCTGCGCGCAGGTGGCGTTTGTCGGCGGCAGTCTGCAGGCTATCGGTGGCCATAATCTGCTGGAGCCGGCGGCGATGGGCACGGCAGCGGTTACTGGCCCGCATCTGCATAACTTCGCCGAGATCTCGCGGCGGATGGATGAGGCTGGAGCGCTGTGCATCTGTGCTGATGCGGCGGAAGTGGGTGCAGCCGTGTCGCGTCTATTGCAGGACGAAGCCGAGCGCGAACGCATGGTTGCTGCGGGACGCGCACTGGTGGCCAATGGCCGTGGCGCGCTTGAGCATACGATTGCGTTGATCACCCCGCAGTTGCCGCCGCCGAGTGAGTCCGCGTCGTAGCGGTTTACCCGCTGCCTTGGTGGTGATTGTCTGTGGGAGCGGCGTAAGCCGCGAAGCTGACCTTGCTGAAGCCCTTGGTTCCGGTGCCATCTGATGATGCCCATGCTTCGCGGCTTACACCGCTCCCACAAATGAGCAGTGTCGGGCGACATGGCACGGGTATGCACAGTGAGCCGGGAAGGCGTGCACAACGTTGTTTCCTGTGCGCGCTACGCCTGGCTGAGCTACGGTGCCGACGGCAATTTTGAAGGCTGCCACTACCGAGGATTTTGTGCCCGGAGTGTTGCCACATCATGTCCGGAATCTTTGCCGGATCATGATCTCGCTGCACTTTCGCAGCGATCAAGGAGAATGTGTGATGTTGATGAACATTACCCCGAAACTGCTGGTAGCCGGAATCTTGGCTACGGCGTTGGGCGCTTTCTCTGCCCCCGCGTCTGCTTCATATGGGTATGTGACGACTCAAGGTGTGGGTCCTACCTATGCAGCGGCGGTCGCCAATGCAAACGAGATCGCGGGTATTGCCTGCGCACGACAAGGGGGGAATCTGATCAGCAGTTTTGTAACGTTTTCCTATCAATACCCGGTCGGTGGATGGACCCTTTCGCTTGCTGGGACGTGTTTCATCTATCCATAAAAAAGCGGGCCCTAAAGGGCCCGTTTTTTGTGACTGCCTGTGACTGCGGATTGCTTCACTGCTTCGAGCTCGCATCCACCGTCAGCAGGCGGTTGATGTCCTGGATTTCGCTGATATCCAAATCGCCGATGGCCTGGCTCAACTGCAGGCGGGCCTGCAAGAAGTTGTAGCGCGACGTTGCGTAGTCCAGCTGGGCCTGGAACAGGGTGCGCTGGTTCTGAACCACGTCCAGCACGGTACGGGTACCGACTTCCAGACCGACCTGCGAGGCGTCGTAGGCGCTCTGTGCCGAGACCACGGTCAGGCGACGCGCTTCCACTTCGCTGATACCGGCAACCAGTGCCTGGTAGGCATTGCGGGTGTTGCGGTCGAGGGCACGCTTCTGCTGCTCGAAGGTATCCTGGGCGATATCGCGACGGGCCAGCGCCTGGCGTACGCCGGACTGGGTGGCACCACCGGCGAAGATTGGCACGTTCAGGGTCAGGCCGATCGAGTTGGTGGTGGCGTCCGGAGCGACAGAGCCGCTACCAGTGGTGTCACCCCAACGCGCGCTCTTGCCCCAGCTGCCGCCCAATGACAGGGTCGGGTAGTGGCCACCACGGGCGGAGGAGACGTTGGACTCGGCGGCGCTGACCTGCAGCTCCTGCGCCTTCAGTGCCGGGTTGCGCGAGACCGCATCGGCGACCAGCTGGTCGACGTTGCCGCGGTTGGCTGGCACTTCCGGGCGGAAGTCTACCGGCAGGCCGCGCAGGTCGCGCACCGGCTGGCCGGTCAGCTCGGTCAACGCCTGGTAGGCGTCTTCTAGTGCATTGCGGGCAATGATGGTATTAGCACGTGCCTGGTCAAACTGGGCCCGGGCTTCGTGCATGTCGGTGATCGGTGCCAGACCCACTTCCA
This sequence comes from Stenotrophomonas sp. STEN030, assembly GCF_056759995.1. NCBI lineage: Bacteria > Pseudomonadati > Pseudomonadota > Gammaproteobacteria > Lysobacterales > Lysobacteraceae > Stenotrophomonas > Stenotrophomonas sp. STEN030. The sequence continues at coordinate 19,103 of NZ_JBRREB010000020.1, forward strand.
GACGCTTGTCGGCATAGTCGAACTGCTTCTTGGCAGCGGCTTCGTTGGTCTCGGCGGCAGTCAGCGACTCGATGCCGACCAGCACATTGAAGTAGGTGGTCGCAGTACGCACGACCAGTTCGTCGTTGGCCGACTCGAGATCGAAATCGGCAGCCTTGCTGACGTCACGCTGCGCGCGCAGGTTGGCGAACTGGCTCCAGTTGAACAGGGTCTGGCTGCCGTTGATGCCGTAGTTGCGGGTCTTGGAGGTGGAGCTGCCGCTGATGTCGTCGTAACTGGTGCGGGTACGGTTCAAGGACGCTTCACCGCCGATCTGCGGCAACAGCGCGGCGCGGGCCTGCACCTGGCCTTCCTTGTTGATCAGGCGCGTGGATTCAGCCGCAGCCAGCTGCGTGTCACCGTTGCGGGCCATTTCGTAGACCTGCAACAGGTCGGCGGCATGGGAAGTCAGCGGAGTGAGAGCGACTGCCAGCGCAAGGGTGAGGGATCGGCGGATCATTGCGGCTTCCTTGGACGGTTTTAGAGTTGGAATTGCGGTGCGGGCGCAGCGCCCTGCAGATAATCAAGATCGGTTTCGAACAGCGAGGCAATGCTGCCATCGGCCTGGACCAGCACCGCTTCCATCACCGGCGAGACGCCGCGGATGGCAAACAGGCGGCCGCCGCTGCGCAGCAGCTTCAGCAGTTCCACTGGAACGGTTTCTACCGCACCGGTGATGCAGATGGCGTCGAACTGACGCTGGCTCTGCCAATTCAGGCCATCGGCCACTTCAATGCGGACATTGCTGCCCAGCTTGGCGGCGTCCAGGTTCTGGCGGGCACGCTCGGCCAGCTCCGGCTGGATTTCCAAGCTCAGCACTTCGCGGGCCAGCTGGCCCATGCAGGCGCTCAGGAAGCCGCTGCCGGTGCCGATTTCCAGCACTTCATCGGTCGGCTGCAGATCCAGCGCCTGCAAGGTACGGCCTTCGATGACCGGCTTCATCATCTTCTGGCCATGGCCCAGCGGCAGCTCGATGTCGGCATAGGCCAGGGCGCGGTGCGATTCGGCGACGAAGGCTTCACGCGGCAGGCGGGCCAGCACGTCCAGCACGCGGACCTCCAGCACATCCCAGGGCCGGATCTGCTGTTCAACCATCATTTCGCGGACGTGGGAGTAATCGATCGTCATGGGAAGCTCATCATTCCAGCGCAGTGGGCCGGCCATTTTACCGGTTACCAGACACAAAGTACGGGTCCAACATTGCGGCGAGGGCCGCGTTGGACGCAGTGCCGGAAGTCATTCGCACCTCCGGTTCATTCAGCTTGCTGGCGCGGGGCGTAGGCCCGGAGGAAGAAATCAACGCTGGCGGCGATATGCACGTCGGCATTGAGCTGATCCGGGGCGGCGCACAGGCCACACATCATATGCGCATGGACTTCGCCCTTGATCAGGCAGAAGAACTGTCGGGAGGCCAGGGCCAGGTCGTCAATGGCCAGCTGGCCGCGGGCAACGCGGGCGCCGAGGAACTCGGCCAAGGCGGTCTCGGTACGGGCCGGGCCGGCCTGCCAGAACATCTGCCTGACCCGGTCGTCGGTGTCCGGGGTCATCATCATGCGCTGGGTGGCGATGGCCGCATCGCTGCTGATCAGGGTGAAAAAGGCATGGCCAATGCCCAGCAACTGGCCGCGCAGCGGCGCTTCGTTATCGGTGACAAACAGCTCGTCCGGCATCATTTCCACGCACTTGGCCTGGATCGCCTCGCTGAACAAGGTGTCCTTGTCGCCAAAATGGCTGTAGACCGTCAGCTTGGAGACGCTGGCACGGGCCGCAATCTCGTCCATGCTGACGCCGTTGAAACCCTGCTCGATGAACAACTCCTTGGCCGCGTCCAGGATGGCCGCGCGCTTGCCCAGGTCCTTGGGGCGACCCGGACCGGAGCTGCGTGGCGCCGCTGCTGAGGGCGCTGGGGAGGGTTTCTTCGGAGACATCAGGTAATACTAGACCAGCTGGTTCGATATTTATACTATACCGATGCGTTTAGTAATGGCGGTGAAATCCCGTCCCCTCTCTCCCCTTGCGTCAGCGACCTTATTTATGACCCACCTTCGATGGATTGGCTGTTGCCTGCTGTTGCCCTTGCTTGCTGCCTGCGGCAAGCCTGAAACCGCGCCTGTACATGCTGTACCTGTGTTGGTGGAGCACCCGGCCGGTAATGGCGGAGTGGCGATCGGCGCCTATCCGGGCGAGGTGCGTGCGCGCGAGGAAACCGCACTGTCCTTCCGCGTCGGCGGCAAGCTGCTGCGGCGCGAAGTGGATGCCGGTCAGCGGGTGAGCAAGGGACAGTTGCTGGCCGAACTCGATGTTGCCGACTACAACCTGCAGGCGCGTGCTGCGCAGGCACAGTTCGCTGCCGCTGAGGCTGATCTGGTGCGTGCCCGCGACGAGCACAAGCGCTATCAGGCGCTGGCCAGCCAGCAGCTTGTCAGCCAGTCGGCGCTGGATGCGCAGACTGCGGCATTGAAGGCCGCGCAGGGCCAGGCCGATGCGGCGCGGGCCAATCTCGATGTTGCGCGCAATCAATCCGGCTATGCCCAGCTGCATGCGCCGGAAGCCGGCATGATCGCCAGCCGCGAGGCCGAGGCCGGGCAGGTGGTTGCCGCTGGCCAGACCATCTACACATTGGCCGCTGACGGCGCGCGTGAGGTTGCCATTGCGCTGCCGGAAAGCACGATCCGCGATTTCAGCGTCGGCCAGGCAGTGCAGGTTGAGTTGTGGAATCAGCCAAGCAAGCCCTTGTCAGGCAGCATCCGCGAGATTGCCGCCGCCGCCGATCCGCAGGCGCGTACCTATGCCGCCCGAGTCAGTCTGGCTGCTGATGCACTGGACGCAGTCGAACTCGGGCAGAGCGCGCGGGTGTTCATCGCCCACGGCAAGGACGGTGTGATGAGCGTGCCGCTGGCGGCGGTGCAGGCTGGCAAGCAGCCGCAGCAGGGCAGTGTCTGGGTGGTGAATCCGGCTGATGGCAAGTTGCAGGCGCGCACGGTGACGCTGGGTGCCTATGGCCCGGAAAGCGTGCCGGTGCTGCAGGGTTTGAAGGCTGAGGATTGGGTGGTTGCCGCCGGTGGGCATCTGCTGCGCGAAGGCCAGCAGGTAACTGCTGTTGATCGCAGCAATCGGCCGGTGCTTGCGCCTGCCGCCGCGTCCGCAAAGAAAGGGGAGTGAGGCGTGAAACGCTTCAATCTCTCCGAATGGGCGCTCGGTAACCGACCGCTGGTGCTGTTCATGATGATCGCCATGGCGATCATCGGTGCCTGGTCGTACAAGCACCTGGGGCAGTCCGAAGATCCGCCGTTCACCTTCAAGGCGATGGTGGTGCAGACCATGTGGCCGGGGGCCACCGCCGAGCAGGTGTCCAAGCAGGTCACCGAGCCGATCGAAAAAGCGCTGATGAACACTGGCGAGTTCGAGTTCATCCAGGCCTATTCGCGCCCGGGTGAGTCGCAGGTGATCTTCATGGCGCGCGATTCGATGCCGTCCAAGGATGTGCCCGAGCTGTTCTACCAGGTGCGCAAGAAGGTCGGCGACATCCACTCGCAGTTGCCGGCCGAGGTGATCGGGCCGTTCTTCAATGACGAGTTCGGCGACACCTTCGGCAATATCTATGCGTTGACCGGCAAGGGCTTCGACTATGCCTTGATGCGCGACTATGCCGACCGCATCCAGCTGCAGCTGCAGCGCGTGGACGATGTGGGCAAGGTCGATCTGCTCGGCCTGCAGGACGAGAAAGTGTGGATCCAGCTGTCCAACACCAAGCTGGCCACGCTGGGCGTGTCTATGCAGCAGGTACAGCAGGCGCTGGCGCAGCAGAATGCGGTGGCCCCGGCCAGTTGGTTCGAGACTCCGACCGATCGCGTGCAGCTGCGCGTCAGCGGTCAGTTCACCTCGGTCGAGGACATCCGCAACTTCCCGATCCAGGCCGGTGAACGCACCGTGCGTCTGGGCGATATCGCTGAAGTGAAGCGCGGTTTCGCCGACCCTGCCTCGGCCAAGATGCGCTTCATGGGCGAGGACGCCATCGGTATCGCCGTGGCGATGAAGAACGGTGGCGACATCCTCAAGCTGGGCAAGACCCTGGACAGCGAGTTCGAGCAGTTGCAGAAGACGCTGCCAGCGGGCATGCAGCTGCGCAAGGTATCCGACCAGCCGCATGCGGTGAAGGAATCGGTTGGCGAGTTCGTCAAGGTGCTGACCGAGGCGGTGGTGATCGTGCTGCTGGTGAGCTTCTTCTCGCTGGGCTGGCGCACCGGCCTGGTGGTGGCGGTATCGATCCCGCTGGTGCTGGCGATGACCTTCTTCGTCATGCATCAGTTCGATATCGGCCTGCACAAGATCTCGCTGGGCGCTTTGGTGCTGGCGCTGGGTCTGCTGGTGGATGACGCGATCATCGCGGTGGAAATGATGGCCACCAAGATGGAGCAGGGCTACGACCGCCTGCGCGCGGCCAGCTTTGCCTGGACATCCACCGCCTTCCCGATGCTGACCGGCACCTTGATTACCGCGGCCGGCTTCCTGCCGATTGCCACCGCTGCATCCAGCACCGGTGAGTACACACGTTCCCTGTTCCAGGTGGTGACCATCGCGCTGGTGGTGTCGTGGATTGCCGCGGTGCTGTTCATTCCGTACCTGGGCGACAAGATGCTGCCGGACCTGCACAACCCGCAGCCGCCCAAGCCGGGCAGCATCGCCGGGCGCTGGCATGCGCTGCGGTTGCGCTGGGCTGATCGCAACCCGGCCGTGGCCAACCTGATCAAGCCCAAGGAACTGGCGCACGATCATGATCCGTACAAGAGCGCGTTCTACCAGCGCTTCCGGGTGTTCCTGGATGCCTGCCTGCGCCGCCGTTGGCTGGTGATCATGGCCACAGCTGGTCTGTTCGTGTTCTCGCTGGTGATCTTCCGCTTCGTACCGCAGCAGTTCTTCCCGGATTCGACCCGGCCCGAGCTGATGGTGGATATCGAACTGGCCGAAGGCGCATCGCTGACCGCCACCCAGGCGCAGGCGCAGAAATTCGAAGCGCTGATCAAGGACCACAAGGGCGTGGCCAACTTCGTCGGCTATGTCGGCAATGGTTCGCCGCGTTTCTACCTGCCGCTGGACCAGCAGCTGCCGGCCACCAACTTCGCCCAGTACGTGGTGCTGGCCGAGGACACCAAGGCGCGCGAGCAGCTGCGTGATTGGCTGTTGAAGGAGGTCGTGCCCAAGTTCGGTGACGTGCAGCTGCGTGTGACACGGCTTGAGAACGGCCCGCCAGTTGGTTACCCGGTGCAGTTCCGTATTTCCGGCGAGCATATCGAGCGGGTACAGGCGATTGCCGCGCAGGTGGCGGAGAAGGTGCGGCAGAACCCGCATACCACCAACGTCAATCTCAACTGGAGCGAGCCGAGCAAGGTGGTGCGTCTGGTCGTGGACCAGGACCGTGCCCGCGTACTCGGCGTGAGCAGTGCGCAGATCGCGCAGTTCCTGACCAGTTCGCTGTCGGGCATGACGGTCAGTACCTACCGGGAGGGCAACCGCCAGATCGGCATGTTGCTGCGCGGCCCGGATGACGAGCGCGCGCGCCTGGACATGCTGGGCAGCCTGTCCATTCCGACCGCCAGCGGTAAGTCGGTGTCGTTGTCGCAGGTGGCCAAGCTGGAATATGCCTTCGAAGACGGCATTATCTGGCATCGCGATCGTCTGCCAACCGTCACCGTGCGTGCCGATATCGGCGACAGCATGCTGCCGGTAGGCGTGGTCGAGCAGATCGTGCCGACCTTGAGCGAGATCCGCGACGCCCTGCCCAGCGGTTACCTGCTGGAAACCGGTGGCACCGTGGAGGACTCCGCACGCGGGCAGGACTCGATCAAGGCCGGTATGCCGCTGTTCCTGGTGGTGGTGGCGACCTTGCTGATGGTGCAGCTGCGCAGCTTCTCGCGGGCGGCGATGGTGTTCATCACCGCACCGCTGGGCATCATCGGCGCGACCTGGTTCCTGCTGCTGTTCCAAGCGCCGTTTGGCTTTGTGGCGATGCTGGGCACGATTGCCCTGGCCGGCATGATCATGCGCAACTCGGTGATCCTGATCGACCAGATCCAGCAGGACATCGACGCCGGCCACGACCGCTGGCACGCCATCATCGATGCCACCGTGCGCCGCTTCCGGCCGATCGTGCTGACCGCGCTGGCGGCAGTGCTGGCGATGATCCCGTTGTCGCGCAGTGCCTTCTACGGCTCGATGGCGATCTCGATCATGGGTGGGCTGATCGTTGGTACGGTGCTGACCCTGGTATTCCTGCCGGCCCTGTACGCGGCCTGGTTCCGGGTGCGCCCGGACGAGGCCAGCCACTGAGGGCCACGCAGCAGTGATCCGTCATCGTGAAGGCTGGCCGTAGGGCAGGCCGTAAGAAACGATGACGGTTTTCACGGTTGGGATGGTAAATTGGCGCGCCGACGGGGGAGTCGGCGCGACCTGCGGAGGCGGGTTTGTACAGACGCCAGAGGATTGCTGACGCTACAACTGCATTGTTTGCAGGCCGGAATCGGCTGGCGGCTGGGTTGTGCGCCCTGCTGGTAACCGCACTGCTATGGGTGGCCACCTTGCCCCTGGCACAGGCCTCGCGGCATACCGTGGCCGGTTGGGGCATGGAGCAGGGCTTGCCGCACAACCTGGTGCAGTCGGTGGCACAGGGCAGTGACGGCTTCATCTGGCTTGGCACCTGGGAAGGCGTGGTCCGCTTCAATGGGCGCAGCTTTACAGTATTTGATCGCCAGAACACGCCCGGGGTTGAGCTTTCCGGGGTGCTCAGCATCTTGCCCGAGGCCGACGGTGCGATGCTGTTCGGCACGGTTTCCGATGGCGTCTACCGCTATCACCGCGGGCGCTGGGAGGCGCTGGGCGGTGCCGATGCACGGCATCTATCGGTCAATGCCTTGCTGCGGGATTCCTCCGGCGGCCTGTGGATTGCGGCCAAGGAAAAACTGCTGCGTTTGCTGCCCTCCGGGCAGCTGCTCGATGCTGGCGGCATGCTTGGGTTGCCCGAGGTGTCGGTTACCGCACTACGCCAGAGCGCGGACGGTGCGGTATTGGTAGCCACCGAAAAAGGTGTCTACCAGGTGCAGGAGGACCGCCTGACAGCGTGGAACGGTACCGCCGGCTGGGTGGTGCGTGACCTGGTCGAAGATGGCAGCAACGGCTGGGTGGTTGCTGCCGACGATGGCGTTCATTGGCTGCACGGCGATGGCCAGCGCCAACATCTGCTGCGCGGTGAACGCGTGGATGCAGTGCGTCATGACGCTGCGGGTGCACTTTGGCTGAGTCTTTCCGCTGGCCGATTGGTGCGGCTGGCAGCAGGCAAGACCGAGCGCATCGCAGTTCCCGGACAGGTCAGTCCCGCCCTGTTGATCGATCGCGAAGGTCTGGTCTGGGCGGGCAGCACTGATGGTTTGTTCCGCATCGATGAGGGCGCCGCGCGCGGTTTGACCAGCGAAGACGGGCTGGGCTCTGACTATGTGCGTGTGCTGATCCAGTCTGACAACGGCGATGTCTGGATCGGGCATTCCGAAGGCCTGAATCGCATGCGTGATGATGTGATCAGTCCGGTGCGGTTGTTGCCTGGTGCTGGCCGCGACGCATCGGTGCTGGCACTGGCCACGCGTGGCGACGCGGTGTGGGCGGGCACTTACAACCAAGGCGTGTTCCGCCTGGATGGTGCTGGCCGTATCGTGCAGCAGATTGTTTTGCCCGGTACCGGGCAGCCGTTGATCCGCAGCTTGCTGAGTGAGAGCGACGGCGGCCTGTGGATAGGCAGCTCGGAGGGCTTGTTCCACTACCAGCAGGGCAATCTACGTCACTACGGACTGGAAGAAGGCTTGCCGGGCCTTACGGTGCATGCTCTGTATCGCGACGCGTCCGGTGTGCTCTGGGTAGGTACCAACGGTGGCATGGCCAGTTTTGAGAAGGACGGCAAGCTGCAGGCGTGGTCGCCCGAGACGGGTTTCCCGGCACGCTATGTGTTCGATTTCCTCGGCGATGACAACGGTGATCTGTGGATTGCCAGCGACCACGGACTGCTACGCAAGCGCGGGCTGGATCTCATCGTTTTCGACCATCGCAATGGACTGCCGCGCGACAAGGTGTTCCGGGTGATCGGCGATGGTGCTGGCCATCTATGGTTGTCCAGCAACCAAGGTGTGTTCCGGCTTGATCGCAGTGACCTGATAGCGGTGGCTGCCGGCGCACGCACGCACCTCGCGGTACAGGTGCTGGATCACACCGATGGCATGCCGAGCAGCCAGAGCAACGGCGCCTCATCGCCTGCAGGTTGGTTCACGCGCAAAGGTGAACTGCTGATTCCCACCGGCGGCGGCCTGGCGGTGATTGAACCGCAGCGGGTAGATGGAAATTCGCGTTTCCGCAAGCTGCCAGTCGCCATTGAAAGCGTGGTCATTGATGGCGAACCGCAGCCGGTGCGCGGCGCCTATTCCCTGCCAGCCGGGGTGGATCGTATTGCCGTCGCCTTTGCCGGGTTGGGCTTCCGGGCGCCGGACAAGATGCGCTACCGCTATCGAATGGAAGGCTTTGATGCCGATTGGGTGGACGCTGGCAGCCGCATCGAGGCGGTCTATACCAATCTGCCGCCAGGCAAGTACCGCCTTCGCATCCAGGCAATGTCATTGCCGCTGGATTGGGAGAACACCAGTCGTGGCGGCGAGGCGGTGCTGAATCTGGATATCGCCGCCCCGCTATGGCAGCGGCCTTGGGTGCGCTGGCTGAGCGGTATTGCCGTACTCGGCCTGATCCTGTTGCTGGCAGGTTGGCGTGCGGCCAGCTATCGACGCGGACAGCAGCGCTTGAGCAATGAGATCGCTGCGCGTACACAGGAACTGAGCGAGAAGAACCGCGCGCTGGAGCAGGCCGACTTTGAACGTGCCAGCCTGTTGCAGCGGCTGGAACACCAGGCCATGCACGATGCGCTGACCGGCCTGCCTAATCGGCGTGCGGGCGACGCCCATTTGCAGCAGGCGCTGCAGCGCGCCACAGCCGAAGGCACGGAACTGAATGTGGCTTTGGTGGACGTGGATCATTTCAAGCAGATCAATGATCGCTACGGCCATGATGCCGGCGATCAGGTGTTGCGCGATATCGCCAGCCTGTTGCAATTGCGGCTTGGCAAGGAGCAGTTTGTGGCGCGCCACGGCGGCGAGGAGTTCCTGGTGGTGATACACGGCATGCCGTTGCAGGAAGCAATGGCGGCGCTGCACGAACTGCGGATCCGTTTGGCACGGCTGCGCTTCGATGACGTTGGTGCCGAGGTCAATGTCACCGTCAGTATCGGCGTTGCGGCATTGGGCCCGGGTCAGGCCGACGGACGCACCTTGTTGGCAGCGGCGGACAGGCAGCTTTATCGCGCCAAGCGCGAAGGTCGCAATCGCGTTTTTTCGTGATGCTCGTAGTGGATGCGATCACGCAGTGGGCAGCTCGGTAGTCCGGATCTCTGCTGGTTGGCAGCAAAGTTGCGCTGATCGCGGATGAGTCGAACTGCCATCTGGATGAAACAACGACGGCGCCCGAAGGCGCCGCCACTTGGAATCCAAGCGCAGTCTGGACGACTCAGTACAAGCCCTGGGCCAACATCGCATCAGCAACTTTGACGAAGCCGGCAATGTTTGCGCCGTCCACATAATTGACGCTGCCATCGGCACGTACGCCGTGGTGCACGCAGTTGGCGTGGATCTCTTTCATGATCACGTGCAGGCGCTCATCGACATCGGCGTGACGCCAGGACAGGCGCAACGCGTTCTGGCTCATTTCCAAGCCGGAAGTTGCCACACCGCCGGCATTGCTGGCCTTACCCGGTGCGTACAGGGTACCGGCCTGCAGGAACACATCCACCGCTTCCAGCGTAGACGGCATGTTTGCGCCTTCAGCCACGCACAGCACGCCGTTGTGGACCAGGGTGCGTGCGTCGGTTTCGTCCAACTCGTTCTGTGTGGCGCAGGGCAGGGCGATATCGGCCGGGATATGCCAGGGGCGACGGTCGGCGAGGAATTCAAAGCGGGCATCGTCGCCGAGCTCGGACAGGCGGCCACGGCGCTCGTTCTTCAACGCCATCACTTCCTGTATGGCGGTTTCGTCGAAACCATCGCGTGCGTACAGGGTGCCGCCGGAGTCGGAGAAGGTCAGTACCTTGGCGCCGAGTTCGCTGGCCTTGATCGCCGCGTACTGGGCAACGTTGCCGGAACCGGACACCAGCACCTTGGCACCGTGGGTCTGGCGCTTGGCGTGGTGCAGCATCTGCTCGACGAAGTAGACCGTACCAAAGCCGGTAGCCTCCGGCCGCATCAGGCTGCCGCCAAAGGCCAGACCCTTGCCGGTGAACACGCTGGAGGCGTCGTTGCTGAGCTTCTTCATCATGCCGGCCATGAAGCCGACCTCGCGTGCGCCAACGCCGATGTCACCGGCCGGCACGTCGGTATCCGGGCCGAGGTGGCGGTACAGCTCCAGCATCAAGGCCTGGCAGAAGCGCATCACTTCGCCATCGCTCTTGCCCTTGGGGTCGAAGTCCGAGCCGCCCTTGCCGCCGCCCATCGGCAGCGTGGTCAGCGCGTTCTTGAAGGTCTGCTCGAAGGCGAGGAACTTGAGGATGGACAGGTTCACCGACGGATGGAAGCGCATGCCGCCCTTGAACGGACCAATCGCCGAGCTGTGCTGCACGCGCCAGGCGCGGTTGACGTGGGTTTGGCCCTTGTCATCGGCCCAGGCGACGCGGAACTGGATGACCCGCTCCGGCTCGACCAGACGTTCCAACAACCCATATTGCGTGTATTTCGGGTTCTGCTGCAGGAACGGCCACAGGCTGTGTGCCACTTCCTTTACCGCCTGCAGGAACTCGGATTGGTTGGGGTCGCGCTTGGCCACATAGGCCAGGAAGTCGTCGGGGGTACGGTAGTTCAAAGTCATTCCTTTGTTGGTGCGGGACCTGAAGCGACAGGTCCAATGAAGAAACGGCGTGGTATCCACCCAGCGGGAACGGCCCGCAAAAAAAGACGCGGCCAAGGGCCGCGTCGAGTTACATCAGTTCAACTGCGCAAGCACGGCTAGCCCGGCTTGCTGGGTGTTGAGCGCCTGCCCCTGTGCGGCCAGGTCGGCAGTGAAGTGACCGCCGTCGAGTGCGGTACTGACCGCTTGCTCGATCGCGGCGGCTTCCGCCTCCAGACCCAGTGAGTGACGCAGCAGCATCGCCGCGCTGAGGATGGTGGCGTAGGGGTTGGCGATGCCCTTGCCGGCGATGTCCGGCGCCGAGCCGTGGATCGGCTCGTAGATGCCGACCTTGCCCTGTTCACCCAGCGAGGCCGACGGCAGCAGGCCCAGCGAACCGGCCAGCATCGAGGCTTCGTCGGTGAGGATGTCGCCGAACATGTTCTCGGTGACGATCACGTCGTAGACGCGCGGCTTGGCGATCAGGTGCATGGCCATGGAATCGACCAGCTGGTGTTCCAGTTCCACATCCGGGAATTCTTCGCGGCCGATGCGTGCGGCGATGTCACGCCACAGGCGCGAGGTTTCCAGCACATTGGCCTTGTCCACCGAGGTGAGCTTGCCGCGACGCTGCTGGGCCAGGCGGAAAGCGCTGCGCAGCACGCGTTCGATCTCGACCACGGTGTAGCGGCACAGATCGCTGGCGCTGTCGGCGTCGCGGCTCTTCTCGCCGAAGTAGATGCCGCCGGTCAGTTCGCGCACCACCACGAAGTCCACGTCCTTGAGCAGTTCGGGCTTGATCGGCGAGGCGTTGAGCGCGGCCGGGTGGGTGCGTACCGGGCGCAGGTTGGCATACAGGCCAAGCGCCTTGCGGATCGCCAGCAGGCCTTGTTCCGGGCGCACCTTGGCATTCGGATCGGACCACTTCGGGCCACCGACGGCGCCGAGCAGGACCGCATCGGCCTTGCTGCAGGCGTCCAGGGTGGCTGCCGGCAGCGGCTCGCCATGATTGTCGATGGCGATGCCACCGATGTCGTGTTCGCTGAAGCTGAAGCTATGGCCGAAACGGATTGCGATGGCCTTGAGCACGTCGACGGCAACGGCGGTGATTTCAGGACCGATGCCGTCACCCGGCAGTACGACGATGTTGGCTTGCATGTATGGGTTCCGGTTGCTGTTTGTTGGGAGCTCCCTCCCTTGCGCCGAAGGCGCAGGGGAGGGCTGGGGAGGGGTAGCTTCTGCTGTTGCCGTTTGAGCAATACAAGCCAAAAGCCAACCCCCTCCCGACCTCCCCCTGCCGGCTGCGCCGGCAAGGGGAGGGGTGTTTAGTCAGGCCGCGTGCGCAGCCTCATACCGCTCAATCTCATCCACCCGGCCCAGCAGCCAACCCAGCTGATCCACGCCCTCCAACAGACAGGTCTGCGAGAAACCATCCAACGGGAAGCTATAGGTCTTGCCGCTGGATGTACGCAGCTCACGCGCCGATACATCCACTGTCAGTTCGTCATCCGGATTCTGCATCAGCGCCTGCACGTCGGCTTCGTCCAGCACGATCGGCAGCAGGCCGTTCTTCAATGAGTTGTTGCGGAAGATATCGGCGATCTCGCTGCTGACAATCGCCTGCAGACCCAGATCGGTCAGTGCCCATGGCGCATGCTCACGCGAGGAGCCACAGCCAAAGTTCTGTCCGGCCAGCAGAATCGCGCGGCCTTGGTTATGCGGTTGGTTGAAGGCGAACTCCGCATTCGGTGAGCCGTCGGCCTGCCAGCGCCAGTCATTGAAGGCGTTCTTGCCCAGGCCGGCACGTTCGGTGGTGGACAGGAAACGCGCCGGAATGATCTGGTCGGTGTCGATATTGGTCTGGCGCAGCACCACGCTGCGCGAAACGATGCGGGTCAGTGCGGCCATCACGCCACCTCCTTGGCAAACAGATCGCGGGTATCGGCAACGCGGCCATTCACCGCCGCCCATGCCGCACTCATCGGCGAAGCCAGCAAGGTGCGCGAGCCCGGCCCTTGGCGGCCTTCGAAGTTGCGGTTGCTGGTGCTTACCGCCAGCTGCCCCGGTGCGACCAGATCACCGTTCATGGCGATGCACATCGAGCAGCCCGGCTCACGCCATTCGGCACCGGCGGCACGCACGATCTCGTGGATGCCTTCGGCCTCGGCATCGCGCTTGACGATCTCCGAGCCAGGCACCACCAGCATGCGCACACCATCGGCGACGTGGCGGCCGCGCAGTACCTGCGCAACTTCGCGCATGTCGCTCAGCCGGCCATTGGTGCAGGAACCAACAAACACCACGTCCACCGGCGTGCCAATCAAACTGTGGCCGGCTTCGAACTTCATATAGTCCAAACCCTTCTGCGCGGCGGCATCGTTGGCAGCCGGGATCGGCGCATCAACGGCAATCGCGGTGCCCGGGTGCGTGCCCCAGGTCAGGGTCGGGCGGATGTCGGCGGCATCGATCTGCACTTCCACATCGAAGCGTGCGCCTTCGTCGCTGTTCAATGAGGACCAGTACGCCACGGCCTTGTCGAAGTCGGCGCCCTTGGGGCCGCGCGGGGTCTTGGCGACCCAGTCGAAGGTGACCTGGTCCGGTGCCACCATGCCGGCGCGGGCGCCGGCTTCGATCGACATGTTGCACAGGGTCATGCGCTGTTCCATGTCCATCGCGCGGATCGCCGAGCCACGGAATTCCAGCACATGGCCGGTGCCACCATTGACGCCGATCACACCGATGATGTGCAGGACAACGTCCTTGGCACCCACGCCCGGCGCAACGGCGCCATCGACGGTGATGGACATGGTCTTGGCCTTGCGCTGCAGCAGGCATTGCGTGGCCAGCACGTGGCCGACTTCGCTGGTGCCGATGCCGAACGCCAGCGAGCCGAATGCGCCATGCGTGGAGGTGTGGCTGTCACCGCAGACGATGGTCATGCCGGGCTGGGTGAAACCCTGCTCCGGAGCGATGACGTGGACGATGCCGCGGTTGGCCGAGGACAGGTCGAACAGCTCGATGCCGTACTCGGCGCAGTTCTTGGCGAGGGTTTCGACCTGCGCTTCGGATGCCTTGCTGGCGTAGGGCAGCTTGCCGTCGGGGCCGGCCGGCAGGGTCGGCGTGGAGTGATCCATCGTCGCCTTGGTGCGATCGGTGCGGCGCGGCTTCAGGCCGCGGTCGCGCAGCTCGGTGAAGGCCTGCGGCGAGGTGACCTCATGGATCAGGTGCAGGTCGATGTACAACACGGCCGGCGCGCTGTCGCTTTCGGGAACGACAACGTGGGCGTCCCACAGTTTGTCGTACAGGGTTTTGGGTGCGGAGCTCATTGGTTCGTTCCGTTGCCTATGTTCTGCCGTCGCGCTCAGGCGCTGACGGCTTCCTCGGTGGTGCTGCTTTCACGCTGGCGCAGCAGGCGGTTGGTGACATCCAGCCACGCCAAGGCGCTGGCTTCGATGATGTCACGGCTGGTGCCGGTGCCTTCGAGGATCTCACCTTCGTGGCGCACGCTCAGGTTGGCTTCGCCGCGCGCATCGGCGCCGATACCGACGCTGTGCACGTGGTAGCTGTCCAGGGTCAGCTGTACGCCGGTGGCGGCCGACAATGCAGAGAACAGGGCATCAACCGGGCCGTCGCCCTGCGCGGTTTCGGCCACGCGGTTACCTTCCGGATCAGACAGCTCGACCAGTGCATTGGCGCGGCTGCCGACATCGCTGATGGTCATCGAGGCCAGGCGGTAGCCGTCGCTGCTGGAGGTGCCCTGCATCAGGGTCTGCAGGTCGGCGTCGGTGACCACGCGCTGCTGCTCGCACAGTGCCTTGAACTGCTCGAAGATCAGCTTCAGCTCTTCTTCTTCCAGCCAGTAGCCCAGCGCACGCAGGCGTGCCTCGACCGCGGCGCGGCCGCTGTGGCGGCCCAGCACCATCTGCGAGGACTCCCAGCCCACGTCTTCCGGACGCATGATTTCGTAGGTGTTGCGGTTGCGCAGCATGCCGTGCTGATGGATGCCGGACTCATGCGCGAACGCGTTGGCGCCGACAATGGCCTTGTTGCGCTGGACCGGCATGCCGACCAGACGCTGCAGCAGCTGCGAGGTGGGCACGATGCGCTGGGTGTCGAAGCCGGTATCGAAGTTGTAGAAGGCGTTGCGCACCTTCAGCACCATCGCGATTTCTTCCAGCGCGCAGTTGCCGGCACGCTCGCCGATGCCGTTGATCGAACCTTCCACCTGCCGCGCACCGCCTTCGATGGCAGCCAGCGAGTTGGCCACGGCCAGGCCCAGGTCGTTGTGGCAGTGGGTACTGAACACCACCTTGTCGGCACCGGCCGCATTGGCGATCACGTGCTGGAACATCGCGCGGATTTCTTCCGGCGTGGTGAAGCCAACCGTGTCGGGCAGGTTGATGGTGCGCGCACCGGCGGCGATCGCGACCTGGGTGACCTCGGTCAGGAAGTCCAGTTCGGTGCGGGTGGCGTCCTCAGCGGAGAACTCGACATCGTCCAGATAGCCGCGCGCCATGCTCACATGCTTGTGCACCGATTCCAGCACCTGTTCCTTGCTGATGCGCAGCTTGTGCTCGCGGTGCAGCGGACTGGTGGACAGGAACAGATGCAGGCGCGGGCGCGCTGCGGCTTCCAATGACTTCAGTGAGGTTTCAATATCGCCGGCCAGGCAGCGCGACAGCACTGCCAGGACCGGCTGTCGTACCTCGCGGCAGATCAGGGCCATGGCTTCGCGGTCGGACTGCGAACTTGCGGGGAAACCGGTTTCGATCACGTCCACGCCCAGTTCCGCCAGCGCCCTTGCCATCACCAGCTTCTGTGGTGGGGTCATGCTGCAGCCGGGTGATTGCTCACCGTCGCGCAGGGTCGTGTCGAAGATGGTAATTCGCGGGGTATTGTTGGTTGGAGTATTCACCAGAGGGTCTCCTCGACTGCGGCGGTAACGGAAAATTTGGGGGATTCGGATTTGGAACTGCGCTGTGTCGATGCAACGACACGGCTTCTAAGTCGTTCGGCGTTACGCCGTCGAGGTTTGCGCGGTGGACTGGGGCGTACTTCAGACAACAAGGTCGACAATACCGTGGCATCGATGTTGCCGCCGGATACCACCGCACACTTACGCTTGCCGGAGACGCGGCGGCCAGCGGCCAGTGCCAATGCACCAGCACCTTCGGCGATGACGTGTTCCTCCAGCGCCAGCCGCACCAGGGTTTCGCGCAGCTCGGCTTCACGCACGATGACCACATCGTCGAGCAGGCTGGCGCAGAGGCGGCGGGTGAGGAAGCCCGGGATTTTCACCTTGACGCCGTCGGCCAGGGTCGGCACCGGGTCGATCTCGCGCACGTCGCCCTTGATCGCGCGGGCCATCGAGTCCACGCCTTCAACCTGCGCACCGATGATGCGTACGCCCTGCGATTTCAGGGCCAGCGCGACGCCGGAGGCCAGGCCGCCGCCGCCGATCGGCACGATCACCACGTCCGGTGCATGCGGTGCCAACTCGATGCCCAGCGTGCCTTGGCCGGCGATTACGTCGGGGTCGTCGAAGGCGGACAGGAAGCGGTAGCCGTTCTGCTCGGCCAGTTCGCGGGCGAAGGCGAAGGCCTCGTCGTAGCTGTTGCCGTGTTGGCGCACGGTGGCGCCCCAATGCTGGACGCCGGCAATCTTGGTGGCGGGTGCGCCATGCGGCATCACAGTGATGGCCTGCACGCCCAGCCGATGCGAGGCCCAGGCGACGCCTTGGGCGTGGTTGCCTGCGGACGCGCAGATCACCGGGCGTTCGTCGCCGCGTTCCAGTGCAGCCAGCATCGCGTTCAAGGCGCCACGCACTTTGTAGGAGCCGGTGCGCTGCAGGTTTTCCAACTTCAACCAGGTGCCGAAACGCTCGGCGTAATGCAGTGGAGTAGGCGGCAGAAAACGGCGCAGGCGTGCCTGCGCGGCCAATACGTCGGCAACGCTGACGTTCAACGCGTCAGCGGGTGTTGCAACTGCGACGGCGCGGCCACGGTCAGGCATGTACGTGGCCGTCACCGGATACGAGCGAACCAGCTGTCGGCTGTTCGCGTCGAAGAAGACGCCTCCGTTGTTTGCGGCGGCGTACTACCGGTACGCCACTTACATCGCTGCTCATACGCTGGCACCTGCTACGGCCACCAGTTGCACGGATTCGCAGTCATAGACTTTCTGCAGCTGGTGGCACAGGGTTTCCGGCGGGCGCGTGCCATGGATGTCCATCTGCACGTGCCAGCGGCCGGCATCGTCGGCATTGCGATTGCCGGCGATGTTGCTGGGGGCAAAGCCGCGCCGTTCGACCATGCCGATCACGCGCACCAGCGCGCCTTCGGCAGGCTTCAGCACCAGGTCAAGCCGGTATTGCATTGGAACTCTCCTGCGCTGCCTTGGCGTGGGCTGGGTTGCTGTCCAGCATGGTGCTGTTGGCGTTGTTGGGTGGCACCAGCGGCCACACGTTGGCGCGTGCATCGATGGACACATGCAGGAACGCCGGGCCGGGCGTATCCAGCATGGCGGCCAGTGCATCTTCAACCTGCGCGCGCTGGGTGATGCGGGTGGCGGGGATGCCGAACACCTGCACCAGCGCGGCGAAATCCGGGTTGTCGGACAGGTCGATCTCGCTGTAACGCTCGGCGAAGAACAGCTCCTGCCACTGGCGGACCATGCCCAGCGAGGAGTTGTCCAGCAGCACGATCTTCACCGGCAGGCGGCAGCGGGCGATGGTGGCCAGCTCCTGCACGTTCATCATGAAGCTGCCATCACCGGAGACCAGCACCACGGTGCGATCGGGGCAGGCGAACTGCGCGCCCATCGCCGCCGGCAGGCCGAAGCCCATCGTGCCCAACGCGCCGGATGTCAGGTGATTGCGCGGGTGATTGAAGCGGCAGTGCTGCGCCACCCACATCTGGTGCTGGCCGACATCGCAGGCGATCACGGTATCCGGCGGTGCCACTTCGCTCAGCCGCTTCAGCAGCGCCGGGGCATAGATGTCATGGCCGGGGGCGTCATAGCGGGCGGCGAACTTTTCACGGTTGGCGGCACAACGTGCACGCCAGCTGTTGCAGCTGCTGCGGATGCTGGTCAGTGCCTGCAGGCCGGTTTTGACGTTGCCGGGAATGGCGATGTCGACCGCGCGCAGCTTGGAGATTTCGTAGGCATCGGCATCCAGATGGATGACGCGGGCGAACGGGGCGAACTCAGCCAGCTTGCCGGTGGCACGGTCATCGAAACGGGCACCGACCACGATCAGCAGGTCCGACTCCTGCACCGCCATGTTGGCGGCGCGGGTGCCGTGCATGCCCAGCATGCCCAGGTATTGCGGATGATTGGCCGGCAATGCACCCAGGCCGCGCAGGGTCAGCACGGTCGGAATGCCGGAGCTTTCGACGAAATGACGGAACTCGCCAACCGCATCGGCCAGACCGATGCCGCCACCGCCGTAGATCACGGGTTTTTCGGCCGCGGCAATCATTTCCACCGCAGCAGCCAGGCGTTCGGCTGACGGTGCCGGTACCGGATCCACCGATGCAGGCACGTGCTCGGGCAGATGCGAGGCATCACCCAACTGCACGTCCTTGGGCAGGTCGATCAGCACCGGACCGGGCCGCCCTTCGCGGGCGACACGGAAGGCTTCGGCAACCACGTGCGGCAGCTCATCAACGCTGCGCACCAACCAGCTGTGCTTGACGATCGGCAAGGTCATGCCGAACACATCCAGTTCCTGGAACGCATCGGTACCCAGCAGCGGGGTAGCGACCTGACCGGTCAGGCACACCATCGGTACCGAGTCGAGCATGGCGTCGGCAATGCCGGTGACCAGGTTGGACGCACCCGGGCCGGAAGTGGCCACGCATACGCCTACCTTGCCGCTTGCGCGGGCATAGCCATTGGCGGCCAGTGCGGCGCCTTGCTCGTGTCGTACCAGGATGTGCTTGAGGCTGGAGTCCACCAATGCGTCGTAGAACGGCATGATGGTGCCGCCCGGGTAGCCGAACAGCGTTTGCACGCCTTCGGCTTCCAGGGCCTGCGTCAGCCAGCGTGCGCCGTTACGGGGCGCAGCGGGGGTGGAAGTGTTCATGCAGCGACCTTTGCCTGTTGCGGGTGGGGGACCGCGGGATGGAACCTGGCTGCGACCGTAGCGTGCATGCCCCGTGGCCCGCGCTTGGCGCGGGACACGGGATGTTGCGCTGGACGATTCGCCGGCACGTTCTTACGCCGTCTGACCTTGCAGCCAAACCATCTTGGCGCGCAGTTCCTTGCCAACCTTTTCGATCGGGTGTTCCTTGTCGGCCTGCTGGAACTTCTTGTAGTTCGGCAGACCGGCTTCGTACTCGGCTTCCCAGTTCTTGGTGAAGGTGCCGTTCTGGATGTCGGTCAACACGTCCTTCATGCGTGCCTTCACCGAGGCATCGATGACGCGCGGGCCGCTGACGAAATCGCCGTACTGCGCGGTCTCGGAGATGAACTCCAGCATGCGGGTGATGCCGCCTTCGTAGAACAGGTCGACGATCAGCTTCAGTTCGTGCAGCACTTCGTAGTAAGCGATTTCCGGCTGGTAACCGGCTTCCACCAGCGTTTCGAAGCCGGCCTGCACCAGCGAGGAAGCACCGCCGCACAGCACGGCCTGCTCGCCGAACAGATCGGTTTCGGTCTCTTCCTTGAAGGTGGTCTTGATGATGTTGGCGCGGGCGCCGCCCAGGCCAGCCGCATAGGCCAGTGCGAACTGCTCGGCCTTGCCGCTCTTGTCCTGGTAGACCGCGTAGATGCACGGTACGCCGCGGCCGATTTCGTACTCGCGACGCACCAGTGCGCCCGGGCCCTTGGGTGCGACCAGCACCACGTCCAGGTCGGCGCGCGGCTCGATCATGCCGAAATGCACGTTCAGGCCGTGCGCGAACAGCAGGCAGGCGCCCTGCTTCATGTTCGGGGCCAGTACCTCGTTGTACAGCTTCTTCTGCACCATGTCCGGGGTCAGCACGGCGACCAGGTCGGCGTCCTTGACCGCTTCGGCCGGGCTCTTGACGGTGAAGCCATCGGCCTGGGCCTTGACCTCGGTGGGGCCGCCGGCGCGCAGGCCGACAACCACGTCGAAGCCGGATTCACGCAGGTTCATGGCATGGGCGCGGCCCTGGCTGCCGTAACCGACGACGGCGATTTTGATCTGGGGCAGTTCGTTGGTGCTCATGGTGCTTGGTTTCCTTGCAATGAAGAGAGTCAGGCAGAAATAAAAACGGCCGTTGCGTCAGGACGCAGCGGCCGGGGCGGGCGGGGCAGGCACCATGCAGGTCGCAGCGCTGCGGCAGGCGGCGTTGGCGGTGTGTTTGTTGGAGGTGTCTGGGGTCGGATACATGGTTTCAGATGAAATAGAAGCTGGAAACGAAAAACCCCGCGCCGGGGCCGGTGCGGGGTCTTTGTTCGAATCTGGCATTTTCTGCTACGCGCCAGCTCGCCCCGCCCCTGTAGGTTCGGTAATAAGTACGAGTACAAGCAGCGACGCCGCGGCGTGAGCCGGGGTCGAAAGCGTGTTGGCGGTGGTGTTGTGGCGTTGCAGCATTCGTCGAGATAACCACCGTAGGTAGGTGCGTGTCAACGCTTGCAGGTGTGATTTTCTGGATTCGGTGCGTAAGCCCCGCCGTGGCGGCATGGTTGCGGCTGAAACCTACATGTTCAATCAACGGCTGAGGCTGGATTGCGCGGATTCGGGCCAATCCGGAAGCTTGGATTGGCGCGGGAGAAAAATATTGCCCGGTGGTGATTGGATCGCGCCGCTTTTGCCGGTTTAGGAAGTAAGAGGCTCTTTTCTGGGCCTGCCGGAGGATGGAAGCCATGATGCAGTTAACAGGACAGGACATCACGTGTGCAGGCGTGCACCGCTGTGACGGACCCAGCGGCGAGCTGACGCCAGGTCTGGTGCAGCTGATGGGCCAGGGGGTTGGCCTACCTGCACCGCTGATCTATCGGAAGGGGTGGGCCCTGCTCGGCTACCTGGCGATCGAGTCCAACCGCATGCATTCGCGGACGGCGCTGGCGGCGTTGTTGTGGCCAAACCTGGGTGAGACCAGCGCCCTGACCAACCTGCGTCAGGTGCTGAGCAACCTCAATCGCTTCTGCAGCCTGGCATTGGGGGAGCGCAGGCTGCGCATCGAGCGCTCGGCGGTTGGTCTGATGCGTGGCAGTGAGCCACTGTTCGATGTCGATCTGCTGCAGCAGATGCCGTGTGAGTCGATTCACCTGATGGCCGAGCAGCGGGTGTTCCTGGATGGAATGGAGGATATTGCCGATTCCAACTTCCAAAGCTGGCTGGCCAGCACCCGGCAATTGCTGGACGCGCAGCTGCTTGATGCGGCGGCGCGCTGCTGCGATGAAATGCTGGATGCAGCGCGTTGGGAGCCTGCCGTACAGCTGGCCAGTGCCTTGAGTCAGCTTGATCCCTGGAACGAGGCACATACCCGGCGGGTGATGCGCGCCCATGCCGGCACTGGCATGCGTGCTGCGGCGCTCACTGTCTACCAGCGATTCGAATCGGTACTGCGGCAGGAGCTGGGTCTGGATCCAGGCCAGGAGACGCGCGGCCTGCTGGAGCAGATCAGTAGCGCGCCCAGCGGCGGACACGAGGCAGCTGGCTTGATGGGATTGGCGTCTGCGCGGATGTAGGGCTGGGTTGCCAGTGGTGATCTGCGGGCCTGCTGTTTGTCTGTGGGAGCGGCGTGAGCCGCGAAGCTGAGCTTGCTCAAACCGCTTCATCTGAAGATGTCTATGCATCGCGGCTGACGCCGCTCCCACAAAGACTGTCCGATGCCTGTGGTCCAGCTTGGCTGGTTCGAGCACTTGGATGACGGGGAGTGCAGCACGAGGCGCACGCGCAAGACGTGCGTCGTTGCGGTGGCTGGGCTATCGTCCAGCCATTCCCTTGTTGGTTGCCCGCCATGCTGCGTACCGCGTTGTTGCTTGCTCTATCTACTGTGCCGGTAACGGCGTTTGCCGCAGACCGTATCACCGGGCATGAATTTGCCACCCGCTCGGAAGTCATCGCGCCGCATGCAATGGCGGCCACGTCGCAGCCGCTGGCCACACAGATCGCACTCGACGTGATGAAGGGCGGCGGTTCTGCGATGGACGCGGCTATCGCCGCAAATGCTGCGCTGGGCTTGATGGAACCTACCGGCAACGGCATTGGCGGCGACCTGTTCGCGATTGTCTGGGACCCGAAGACGCAAAAGCTCCATGGCTACAACGGCTCGGGCCGTTCGCCGCGCTCGCTGACGCTGGCGGAGTTGCAGCGGCGCGGTTTGAAGGAAATTCCAGCAACCGGACCACTGCCGGTGTCGGTACCCGGCGCGGTGGATGGCTGGTTCGCGTTGCACGAGCGCTTCGGTCGCAAGCCAATGGCGGAGAATCTGGCGCCGGCAATTGCCTATGCGCGCGCAGGGCATCCGGTATCGGAGGTCATCGCCTACTACTGGGATCGCTCGGTGCCCAAGCTGTCGCAGTATCCAGGCTTCAAGGAGCAATTCACCATCGATGGGCACGCGCCGCGCAAGGGGCAGATGTGGCGTAATCCGAATCTCGCAAACACCTTGCAGCAGATTGCCGACGGCGGCCGCGACGCATTCTACAAAGGCGACATCGCCCGCAGCATTGGTGACTACTTCAAGGCCAATGGCGGCTATCTGAGCTACGAGGACATGGCCGCTCACCAAGGCGAGTGGGTCGATCCGGTCAGCAGCAATTACCGTGGCTATGACGTGTGGGAGCTGCCGCCGAATAGCCAGGGTATCGCCGCGCTGCAGATCCTCAATGTGCTGGAAGGCTACGATTTCTCGAAGATTCCCTTTGGCTCGGCAGAACATATCCATTTGTTCGTCGAGGCCAAGAAACTGGCCTTCGCCGATCGCGCACGCTTCTACGCGGACCCTGCATTCT
This sequence comes from Stenotrophomonas sp. STEN030, assembly GCF_056759995.1. NCBI lineage: Bacteria > Pseudomonadati > Pseudomonadota > Gammaproteobacteria > Lysobacterales > Lysobacteraceae > Stenotrophomonas > Stenotrophomonas sp. STEN030. Next base: position 42,029 of record NZ_JBRREB010000020.1, read on the forward strand.
CGCCTGCGCCGGTACAGCGGCTGATCTCCAAAGAGTACGCCGCACAGCGGCGTGCGCTGATCTCGATGGACAAGGCCTTGAAGGAAGTGCAGCCGGGCACGCCCAGGCAGTTGGAGCAGGGCGACACCATCTACATGACCGTGGCTGATGCCGACGGCATGATGGTGTCACTGATCCAGTCCAATTATCGCGGCATGGGCAGCGGCATGGCGCCGCCGGGGCTGGGCTTCATCCTGCAGGACCGCGGCGAGATGTTCGTGCTGCAGAAAGATCACCCCAACGGTTATGCACCGGGCAAGCGGCCGTTCCAGACCATCATCCCGGCCTTCATCACCAAGGACGGCAAGCCGTTCGCCAGCTTTGGTGTGATGGGCGGCGCGATGCAGCCGCAAGGCCATGCGCAGATCGTGATGAACCTGGTCGATTTCGGCATGAACCTGCAGGAGGCCGGCGACGCACCGCGGATCCAGCATGAAGGCTCCACCGAGCCGACCGGGCAGGCCACGGCGATGAGTGACGGCGGCGAGGTCAATCTTGAAACCGGCTTTGCCTATGAGACGGTGCGCAGCCTGATGCGCAAGGGCCACCGCGTGGTGTTTGCCGACGGTCCTTATGGTGGTTATCAGGCGATCATGCGTGATCCGGAGAGCGGCGTTTACTATGGCGCTTCGGAAAGCCGCAAGGATGGGCAGGCTGCGGGTTATTAAGGCTCGTTGCTGAGCAAGCGGTGCTGTAACTGCGCCCATCCGTCGGCCAGAGCCAAAGGGGAGGGCGCTTTGAACTTGAGTGCAACTCCGGGACGCCGCCGATTGTCTGTAGTCAGGGGTCGGCGTTGGTGTCTGCTTCTGCGGCCATGCGTGCTTCTTCCTGCGCTGCCTGCTCGCGTTCGATCCACGCCTCCATCATGTGTCGCGCGCGCTGTGCGAGCCGACGTTGGCGGTTGTGCTCGGCGTCCAGTACCCGGTACAGCGAAATCATCACCAGCACCATCAACAACGCGAATGGCAATGCTGCAATGGTGATCATGCCCTGCAGTGCTTCAAGACCGCCTGCCAGCAGCAGCACCGCAGCGATCAGTGCAATGGCAATGCCCCATACCAGCTTGCGCGACAACGGAGGATCGCCGGCGTCATCGGTGGACATGCTGGCCAGCACCAGTACCGCAGAATCGGCGGAGGTGACGAAGAAGATGACCAGTAGTACCAGCGCCAAGCCCGACAGCAGCAACGAGGCCGGCATGCTGTCGAACAGCGTGAACAATACCGTTTCATAGCCATTGCCCAGCGCCTGGACCAGATCGGCCTGACCAAACAGCTGCGCCCACAGCGCGGTGCCGCCAAACACCGAGAACCACAGGAAACCGAGCAGGGTTGGCGCCAGTACCACCCCGACCACGAACTCGCGGACGCTGCGGCCGCGCGACACCCGCGCAATGAACGCGCCCACGAACGGCGCCCAGGCGATCCACCAGGCCCAGTAGAAGATGGTCCAGTCCGCGACCCAGGTGCTACCCGAGAAGGGCGACATGCGCAGGCTCATTGTCACCAGCTGGTTGAGGTAGGAGCCCAGCGTGGTGGTAAAGGTATCGAAAATAAAGCCGGTGGGGCCGAGCACCAGCACTGCGGCCAGCAGCAACGCCGCCAACGCCAGATTGAAGTTGGACAACCACTTGATGCCACGGTCCACGCCGCTGGTGGTGGAGATCATGTAGAGCACGAAGGCGATGGCGATGACGGTCATCTGCAGTGGCACGCCTGCGCTCACGCCGAACACCCGTTGCATGCCGGCGGCGATCTGGATGGTGCCGAACCCCAGCGTGGTGGCGACACCGATGGCAGTGGCTACCACGGCGGCAATGTTCACCAGCTTGCCGACCCAGCCACGATGATGGCGGCCGATGACCGGTTGCAACATGTCGCTGATCAGACCCCGGCCATTGCGGTTGTACTGGAACCAGGCCATTGCCAACCCGATCAGCGCATAGATCGCCCACGGGTGCAGGCCCCAATGAAAGAATGAGTAGCGCATCGCGGCACGGGCGGCATCCATGCTTTGCGGCGTCAGGCCTTCCGGCGGGGTGACGAAATGCGATACAGGCTCGGCCGCCCCCCAGAACACCAGGCCGATGCCCATGCCAGCGGCGAACAGCATCGACAGCCAGCTTGCACGGGAAAAGTCCGGCTCGGCGTCTTCGCCACCGATGCGCAGGCTGCCGAAGCGCCCGAACGCCAGATACAGCAGGAACGACAGCGTCAAAAACACGATCAGCAGGTACATCCAGCCGGCCCCGCGCACAACCTGGGTCAGCGCGGCCTGCACCACGTCGTTGAAGGGGCCTGGCGCGAGGCCAGCAATCAGCACCAGCAGCGCGACCAGTGCGATGGAGACACGAAACACCATGGAGGAGCTTCTCCGATCAAATAAGCGATTGAGGGGAGCGAGCCAGAGCTTGCAGGACAACCGGCGTGCACGATGGCAACGGGCCGGGAAAGGGGGAGCGGCAAGCGCCGCAAGGCAGTCATTGGGAACCAGCCGCAGCAGCATGCTACTGAATGGCACGTCACGATTACGTTAGTGAGCTGTGAGGTCATGTGCTTGACGGCTGTACCCGCAGCTAGCCAATCCTCGTTCCCGCCGGGTTGGCATTCTCGTCGATTGCAGGTCTAATGACGCCCGAAGCGGGGGTACCGCGGCCACTGGGCCACGGTTGAGACATACCCTTCGAACCTGATCCGGCTCATACCGGCGTAGGGAAGCTTCGTGTGCCGCCAGTCGATGTGCCCGCAATGGGCCAGGACCGGCTGGCGTACGCCTTCGCTTCGTTCCGTCATGCGAATCCCTCGCGTGGCCTTCGCACTTCGCGTGTGGATAGACAGGACGAATGCCAATGAACGCACAGCCCAGCCTGCAGCAACAGGCCCAGCAACTCTCCGAGTCGGTGACCCGGCCGATACCCGGTTCGCGCAAGATCTTCGTCGGGGGCTCGCGCCCGGACCTGCAGGTGCCGATGCGTGAGATCGCGCTGACCCGCACACCAACCCTGTTTGGCGGCGAAGAGAATCATCCGGTCACCGTGTATGACACCTCCGGCCCGTATACGGACCCACAGGCCAATATCGATCTGGCAGTTGGGCTGGCGGCGGTGCGCAGCGCCTGGATCGAGGAACGCGGCGATACCGAGCAGTTGGCCGGGCTCAGTTCAGAGTTCGGTCGTGGTCGCCAGCACGATGCCAGACTCGATGCCGTGCGTTTCCCCGGCCGCACGCTGCCCCGGCGTGCCATCGGCACTGCCAATGTCACCCAGATGCACTATGCGCGCCGTGGCATCGTTACCCCTGAGATGGAATACGTCGCCATCCGCGAGAACCAGCGACTGGACGCGGTGCGTGATGCCGGTCTGCTTGCGCAGCATCCGGGGCAGAGCTTTGGTGCCAACATCCAACAGATCATCACGCCGGAGTTCGTACGCGATGAAATTGCGCGTGGCCGTGCGGTGTTGCCGAACAACATCAACCATCCCGAGTGCGAGCCGATGATCATCGGCCGCAACTTCCTCACCAAGATCAACGCCAACATCGGCAACAGCGCGGTGTCGTCGGGTATCGCCGAGGAAGTGGAGAAGCTGGTGTGGGCGATCCGCTGGGGCGGCGATACGGTGATGGATCTGTCTACCGGCAAACATATCCATGAGACGCGCGAATGGATCGTGCGTAACTCGCCGGTGCCGATTGGCACCGTGCCGATCTACCAGGCGCTGGAGAAAGTCGATGGTCGCGCTGAAGCGCTGACCTGGGAGATCTTCCGCGACACCTTGATCGAGCAGGCCGAGCAGGGCGTGGACTATTTCACCATCCATGCCGGCGTGCTGCTGCGGCATGTGCCGCTGACGGCAAAGCGCGTTACCGGCATCGTCTCGCGCGGTGGCTCGATCATGGCCAAGTGGTGCTTGGCACATCACAAGGAGAACTTCCTTTACACACACTTCGAAGATATCTGCCAGATCATGAAGGCGTATGACGTCTCCTTCAGTCTCGGTGACGGCCTGCGCCCGGGCTGCATTGCCGATGCCAATGACGCGGCGCAGTTCGGTGAACTGGAAGCGTTGGGCGAGCTGACCAAGATTGCGTGGAAGCACGATGTGCAGACCATCATCGAAGGCCCCGGCCATGTGCCGATGCAGCTGATCAAACAGAACATGGACAAGCAGCTGCAGGAGTGCGGTGAAGCACCGTTCTATACGTTGGGGCCACTGACTACCGATATCGCGCCGGGTTACGACCACATCACCAGTGCGATCGGTGCGGCGATGATCGGCTGGTATGGCACGGCGATGCTTTGCTATGTGACGCCGAAGGAACACCTGGGTCTGCCCAACCGGCAGGACGTGCGCGACGGCATCATGGCTTACAAGATCGCCGCGCATGCCGCCGATCTGGCAAAGGGCCATCCGGGCGCACAGGTCCGTGACAACGCCTTGAGCAAGGCGCGCTTCGAGTTTCGTTGGGAAGATCAGTTCAACCTCGGTCTGGATCCGGAGAAGGCCAAGGAATTCCATGATGAGACGCTGCCGAAGGACGCGCACAAGTTGGCCCACTTCTGCTCGATGTGCGGCCCGCATTTCTGCTCGATGAAGATCACCCAGGATGTGCGTGAGTACGCTGCCGAGCAGGGGGTGGATGAGGCGCAGGCGCTGGTGACCGGGATGGCCGAGAAATCGGCGCAGTTCCGCGAGCAGGGCGCGCAGGTCTACCGGGTCGAATAAGCCGGTGAGTCGGGGCCGGGCATCCACGCGGGTGCCCCGGCCGCTGATTGACGCCAGCACGGGTACGGACGTGTTAGCGTGCAGCCGTCCACACCAGGGGTAGATCATGAAACTTCGCTTTGTTTCTCTGCTTTTCGTCTTGTCCACGCTGCTCCTGCTGGGCGCCTGCGCCAGCACCCCGCGCGTCGCCAGCCAGGCAGATCCTACTGCCGATTTTTCGAGCTACCGCAGCTTCGCGTTCTTCAGCCCGCTGGCGCTTGAGCAGCACGGCTATACCACCATCACCAGCAACCGCATCCGCGCGGCGGTGCGCGCGCAGATGGAGTCACGCGGTTACCGTTTCGATGAAGCCAATCCGGACCTGTGGGTGAACCTCAACGCCTATATGCAGGACAAGACCCAGGTCACCACGATGCCGGAAGTGGATTACGACTATTACTACAGCTATCGCGCCCGCGGTTATGTTGCCGTGCCGTACTGGCGCGACCGCACTGATGTACGTCAGTACACGGAAGGCACCTTGAACGTGGACGTGGTGGATGTGCGGAAGAAGCAACTGGTTTGGGAAGGCGTTGCGGTCGGCACAGTCGGACGGCTGAAGCCGGAACAGCGTGGCGAGCGGATCGATGCGGCGGTGGCAGCGATCTTTGCCACCTATCCGTATCGCGCCGGGATGGCAGCTAGCCCGACCCCCTGAGCTCCGCGCCTGCGGGCTTTGGATCAACTACACCGCTCGGCACTGGCAATGAAAGGATGCGTATGCACTCGCGCTTGAGGTGGATCGTGATGGCGCGCAGGCACCCGTCGGCATGGTTGCTGGCGGTGCAGCTGCTCGGTGTACTGCTCTACCCTGCGATGGAACACATGCCGGCCGGACGCGCGCTGTTCGGCGCGTTCGGCATGCTGGTGCTGGGTTTGGCGGTATGGGTGGTGCGGCGTAGCCCGCTGCTGTTGTGGCTGGCGTTGACGCTGGCGATCCCGGCGGTGGTGTTCTCGGTCGCCGGTGCATTGTTGGGGCGCCATTCGCTGATCGCGGTAGCGCAGGCATTCGAGAGCCTGCTGTATTTCTATACCTCATGTAGCTTGATTGCCTACATGCTGCAGGACCACAAGGTGACCCGCGATGAGCTGTTTGCCGCCGGCGCCACTTTTACCTTGCTGGCTTGGGCATTCGCGTTTGCCTATTCAGTATGCCAACACGTCTATCCAGGCAGTTTTGTCGCCACCAGCGAGGGTGATTTCAGGAGCTGGGTCGAGTTGCTTTATCTCAGCTTCAGCTTGTTGTCAGGGGTAGGCCTGAGTGACGTGGTTCCTGTGCATCCACAGGCACGTGCGTTGGTGATGCTGGAGCAGTTTGCAGGCGTTATGTACGTTGCGTTGGTGGTTTCACGGCTGGTTGGCCTGACCATCTACAAGGCAGAAAAAACTGAACGCTAGATAAAAAAAACGCGCCAGAAGGCGCGAATCATGTAGCTGATTATGTAATTTCGTCGGCGAGAGAGAGCCTGATGTCGTCCACGTTTGGCACGTGGGGAACTTCGTTAGAGTAATATCTGTTCCAGATAAAACATTTGCTCTGTGCGTTGATGCCTTTTGCGGAATTTGGCGGCTTGTAAGGGTTTGGACCCGGAAAGCTGGACACAGGATTGGTGTCCGCCAGCGATTTTGAAAGACCGCGATGGCAATGAACCCCACCGAAAAACCAAGCTCTGACCGACTGCGCGTCGGTGAGTGTCTGGTGGTGCTTTCCTCTCGTGAGGTGCATCTGCCAGGGACACGCAAGATCCAGCGGCTCACACCCAAATCGGTGGGGGTGTTGTTGGCGCTTGCGCGCAGGCCGGGGCAGGTGGTGACACGCGACGAGCTGTTTGCCGAGGTCTGGCCGGACACCATGCCGACCAATGACGTGCTGACCCAGGCGGTAACCCAGCTGCGCAAGACGTTTGCCGCAAGCGAGGCCGGTGAGGGTGCACCTTATATAGAAACCATCGCCAAGACAGGATATCGACTGCTTGCCGCGGTGGTTTGGGAGTCGAGTCCGGAAACTGCGATTGTTGATGCGCTCGAGAGCGCTGACGCGGCAGTCGCTGATCCAGCGTCTGCGGACACGCGCGAATCAGCACGCTACAAACGTCGCAAGGTGCGTCGTTATGGCCTGCTGGTAATCGGCATTGCCTTGTTGCTCAGCACGCTGGTGATGGCATGGTTGCTGTGGGGGCGTGGTACGCCTTCGCAGGCGGATGCTACGGTTGTCGAGGGCAATCGGGTGGTGGGCAGTCCTGCGCGCCCGTATCGGCTGATTACCGCTAGCGAAGACGTTGAGGTCAATCCTTCACTCTCACCCGATGGTGCGTTGGTTGTGTTCGCGCGCGAGAAGGACAACAGCTCCAGCTTGTGGATACAGAGTGTAAGCAACGCGACCGCCACGCCGCTGCTGGTGACGCCCGCCGGGGCCTCGGACCGCTTCCCGGTGTGGTCACCAAATGGCCGCAATATCGCCTTTGCGCGCTTCCTCGCGCAGGGCGACTGCGAGGTGCTGGTAGTGTCGGCGACCGGTAACGGCTTGCGCCGCGCCACGCGTTGCGACGGTGCCGACATGCTCAGCTTTGACTGGGCGCCGGACGGTGCGAGTCTGTTGTTTGGTTCCATGACCGGCCGTTATGCGAGCCGCGGCATCCGCAGTCTGGACCTGGCCTCAGGACGCTGGTCATCGTTGCAGTACGAGATGGGGGCCGACGATTTCGACTATGCGCCGCGCTATTCGGCGGACGGGAAAAAAATCGGTTTCGTGCGCAATCCCCAGGTGGGCGACATGTGGGTGATGGATGCCGATGGCAGCAATGCGCAGCGCTTGACCGACGAGGCCGCCGAAATCAGAGGTTGGAGTTGGTTGGGCTCGGATGAAATGGTGTTCGGCCGCCGTATCGACAGCGAAGCGCGCCTGTATCGCTTGGATGTGGCGACGCGCGCCTTGCGTGACATGGGAATTGACAACGCACAGAGCCCCGCGGTGTCGCGTGGTGGTGGCAACCTGGCGTTCATGCGCAGCCAGCCGCAGTACGGCTTGTTCCGCATCCCGCTGGGAGCCGATCCAGGCACGTCGCAGCGACTGTTTGGGTCTTCGGCGCGTGATGGCCAGCCAATGGTCTCGCCAGATGGTGCGCAGTTGGCTTTCACCTCCGACCGTTCCGGTGCGTTTGCACTGTGGTGGGCACGCCTGAATGAACCTGCGTCTCTGCAGATGATCGAAGGGGTACGCCCTGAGGCGCGGCAGCCCATGGACTGGTCTGCCGATGGGCGGCGCCTGTTGGTGACCGGGCGTGATGCTGATGGTTCACCGGGTATTTATGAGGTGGCGCCTGAGGAAGGTCACTGGGTGAAGTTGGCGGTGCCTGTACGTGAGCCGCTGCAGGCGGTGTATGGGCCTGCCACTGATACGTTGCTGGTGGTTGAGCGCGGTGATGATGAGCGGATGGCATTGACCTTGTTTGATCGCAGTCAGCAGCCGTGGAAACGCTTGGCATCATTGGAGGGCGTGTCGCAGGTGCGTTACGACAATGCAGGACAGCGGGTGTTGTTCACGCGTTTAGCCAGTGGCGGGCTTTGGCAGGTGGCACCGGACTTGAGCCAGGACAGTGTGAAGGCCGTGCACGCTGAGCTGCCAACTCGCTGGCGGTACCGCGCTTGGGCCGTGGCTGCCAGCGGCGCCGTGGAATACCTGGACATCAGCCGGGATTGCAGTAGCCGGCTCACTGCAATCGCCGCTGATGGCAGCAGCCAGTGTCTGGATAAGAGCCGTTTCAGTGCGAGCAACGGCCTGAGCCTGGCGCCGGATGGAAGGGCGGTTTTCATTGCCTTGGCCGCCGCTGACAATACCGATATCGGGATGATGCGCATTCCGCAACGTGCGCCGCGACGGGTGATGGGCTTGGCTAAGTGGTTGTCGCCGTAGGATATAGTGGCTTCGGAAATATTTCGTAGTCCTTATCGGGAAGAATTCGCAGCATTCTCAGCGGACTTTCCTGACCATCGTCGCCAAAGTTGGCAAAACGTTCGCTCAATAAAAGCAAACGATGGTGTGCGACATGCGGCAGGTTTCGTGGGTGGATCGTGGTCAGTCGGTTTCGTTCGAAAAACCAGTAGAGGATGGCCCGCGGCCAGCCTGTGTCGGTGTGGCGCGGCTGGGCAGCCTGCAGACCTCGGGCACGGTATTCACGGTATGGCTGCAGCTGCGTGGCACCGCATGGGTTGAATCCAAGGAAGGCAAGTTCCGCTTGCGCCAGCGCGAGTGGATTGCCTTTGAAAAAGAATCGCGTCCGCTGATCCAGGCTGGTCGTGATGGCATGTGCATTGGCATCAGTCTGGATGCCGATGCATTGCGCATGCTCGGAACCTTGGCCGATTGCAGTGTCTATACCGGGCGCGGCCGCATGAGTCTGGGCGAAGCGCGCTTGGCGCTGCGCCTATGGCGTGAGGCGCAGGCATCCGGTGCGACCATCCATCAGCTGCGCCCCTTGCTGTTGCATCTTGCCTCGCTGCAGCGCGACCTAGCTGGCACCGTGCAGCGTTGCCCGGGGCGTTCGCGCATCCGCAAGCGTCAGGTATTTGGCCGTATGCAGCGTGCACGCATGTATCTGGAAGGCAACAGCCATCGCGTCGTACGCATTGGTGAACTGGCCGAACTGACCAACTTCTCCAGCTGGTACCTGTCCAAGACCTTCCAGAGCCTGTATGAAGAGAGTCCCCAGTCCTTGTCGGCGCGGTTGCGACTGGAACGTGCAGCGATGCTGTTGCGTGATACCGACATGATGATCGGTGAAGTGGCCTCTGCCAGCGGTTTTGATAACTGCTGCAGCTTTGCACGTGCGTTTCGTGCACGTTTTGGCGCATCGGCCACCCAGTACCGTGAGATGCCGGAAGCCTTGAAGCCAGACTCGGCAAAGCTTAAGGATGGCTCGCGCAAAACCAAGGTGGCACTACGAACGTAACGTTCAGGGGTGTTTAACACACCGCTAACTTTGTCGTTTGTTTTAGCTCTTTGGAGAGATTGATGAAGCTTCGTAATTCTGCAGTGCGGTTGGGCTTGCTCCCGGCCGGCATTGCTATTGCCTTGACCCCCTCTTTTGCTTCGGCGCAGGAAGCTGCTGCCGGTGCGACCACTCTGGATCGCCTGGAAGTCACCGGCTCGCGTATTCGCGGCGCTGACATGGAAACCCAGCAGCCGGTCGTCACGCTGACCCGCGAAGCACTGGAAAAGCAGGGTTTCACCTCGGTTGCTGACGTTCTGCAGAACCTGACCTCGGCCGGCTCCCCGGCCATCTCGCGTTCGCAGTCGCTGTCTTCTGGCGAAAACGTCGGCGGCTACTACGTCGACATCCGTAACCTGGGCGCGCAGCGCACCCTGGTACTGATGAACGGCAAGCGCCTGGGCGCTACCACCGCCGGTATGCAGGATCTGAGCCAGATCCCGATGGGCGCAGTTGAGCGCATCGAAATCCTGAAGGATGGCGCCTCGGCCATCTACGGTTCGGACGCCATCGCTGCTGTGGTCAACGTGATCACCCGCAAGCGCTTTGACGGCGGCGAAGCTTCTGCCTATGTCGGCCAGTACGGCGAAGGCGACGGCGAGACCACCCAGTACTCGATGACCCTCGGTACCCAGGGCGAGCGCGGTGGCATCACCATGGCCGCTGAGTACTACAAGGCCAAGCCGGTGTGGGCCAAGGACCGTGACTTCAGTGCTTACGGCAACTCCGGCCCGGCTTACCCGGGTGCTGGCGCCAGCGCCATCAATGAAAAGGGTTCGTTCTGCGACCCGTGCGCTACCCCGGGCATCAAGCCGGGTCAGCCGGGTTACGTGGCCAACAAGGATGTGCTGTGGTACACCTTGAAGGACGGCGGCAACCCCTCCAACCGTTCGGACTACCGCCTGCAGACCGCTGAAGATTCGGTCAATGCCAACCAGCAGATGGGCGTGCAGACCGGCATCGAGCGCAAGTCGTTGTATGTCAACAGCAACTACGACCTGACCGACTCGATCACCTTCAATGCGGACGTGATCTACAACGAGCGCAGCACCGATCAGCAGATCGCTGGCTACCCGTACCAGTCCACCGCGATGGGTACCCCGCTGTCGGCTGACAGCGTGTTCAACCCGAATGCTACGGACACAACGTTCCGTCGTCGTCTGTGGGAAGTGCCGCGCACCACCGAAAGCAAGCTGAAGACCCTGCGCTTCGCCCCGAGCATCGAAGGTTACTTCGAGTTCGCTGGCAAGACCTTCGACTGGGACGTCGGTGCGCTGTGGAACCGTAACGAATCCACCAAGGTCGGTCATGGCGACATGAGCCTGATCGCTTCCGAGCAGGCCCTGGGTGCTTCGTTCATCAACAAGGATGGCGTCGCTCAGTGCGGTACCGCTGCCAACCCGGTTGCGCTGTCTGATTGCCGTCCGTGGAACCCGCTGCTGCCGTACGGCGTGGCTGGCCCGGGCTCGCTGGCCGATGCTGCCACGCAGGCATTCCTGTTCCCGCAGTTCACCAACACCGGCCTGACCAAGACCACCAGCTTCACCGCCAACATCGCAGGTTCGGTCTTGACCCTGCCGGCCGGTGACCTGGGTGTCGCGATGGGCGTTGAGCACCGCGAAGAGCAGGGCCGCTATGTGCCGGACGCATTCGCGCAGTCGGGCATGAGCACCGGCCTGGCTTCGACCACCACCTCGGGCAAGTACGAGCTGGACGAAGTCTACCTGGAGCTGAACATCCCGGTCCTGAGCGACATGCCGTTCGCCAAGGAACTGAGCTTCAACGTTGCAAGCCGTTACTCGGACTACAGCAACTTCGGTGACACCATCAACTCGAAGTTCGGCTTCGTGTGGCGTCCGATGAGCGAGCTGCTGGTTCGCGGTACCTATGCTGAAGGCTTCCGTGCCCCGACGATTGACGATCTGTACGGCGGCATCAACAGCAGCTTCGAGACCTACACCGATCCGTGCGGCATGGGCGCAACCAACAGCGTCAATGGCAATGCTGCCTGCAACAACGCAGGCGTTCCGCTGGGCTACACCCAGCTGGACCAGAGCATGAAGCCGTGCACCTCGTACCCGTGCGCTACCCCGGACCAGTTCATCTCCGGTGCCAACGCCAACCTGACCCCGGAAACCTCCAAGAGCAAGACCGTTGGTCTGGTGTGGAGCCCGCGTTGGGTGCAGGGTCTGGACATCTCGCTGGATTGGTACCGCTACGAGATCAGCGACATGATCATCAGCGACAGCGTGGACCGCATCCTGCGTGACTGCTACGTGCTGGGCAATGCTGCTCGTTGCGAAGGTATCACCCGCGCATCGGACGGTCACATCAGCGCCATGACCTATGGCCTGGCCAACCTGGGTGAGATGAAGACCGAAGGTTACGACCTGGGTGTCAAGTACCGCCTGCCGGAATTGGCTATCGGTCAGTTCAACATCGATTGGCAGACCAGCTACCTGTCCACCTACGACGAGCAGGGTCAGAACGGCAACGGTGACAACATCACCATCGGCCGCGTTGGCGAAGCTGGTCTGTTCCGTTTGCGTTCCAACGTGGGCGTGAACTGGTCGAAGGGCGACTTCGGCGTTTCCTACATGGCCCGTTACTACTCGGGTATGAAGGAAAGCTGCGTCACCAACCGTCCTTGCACCGAGCCGGATCACATGGCAAATGGTGAAGGCGATGCCATCCGCAAGACCGGCTCCAACACCTTCCACGACCTGCAGGTCAGCTGGAAGGCGCCGTGGGATGCAACCGTGGCCGTTGGTGCGAACAACCTGTTCAACCACCAGGGTCCGATCATGTTCTCGGCACCGAACTCGAGCTTCCCGTACTACGGTGGCTTCGACATCGGTCGCTTCCTGTACATGAAGTACACCCAGCGCTTCTGATCCATCGAAGCACTGTGATGCATGACAAAGGGTGGGCCGCAAGGCCCACCCTTTTTCTTTGTAGGTTTAGTAGTGGTTGGATCAGGGCTGCTTTGAACGCCAGTAAGCATCCCTGTGAAAGCAGGGCGGCACGCAATCCATCACCACACGTCTGGCTCGTAGCCCGGGTACGCGCAGCGCACCGGCGAAGCGGAGCAACGCAAGCCAATGCCGTTCGGGCAGATAAGCCACGTTCGACACGCAGAAACAACAACGGCTGCTATGCGGCCGTTGTCATTCAATCCTGGTTTCGCAGCGTAATGAAGCGCAGTCTCACGCCTCGAGGCTGACGCCCATCAGCTCATCGGCCATTGCCCGCCACTGCTCCAGCTTGGGCAGTACGCCGACGTTGGCCAGATACTGCTCATCAACTGCGGTACCAGCGGCCAGTGCAGTGGCGACGTGGACGGCACCGGCCACCCAGAAGCTGCGCACATTGGAGCGTCCCGGCTGCAGCTGGAAGGCGACTGCTTCGATGATCGGCATCGGCAGGCCCCACAGGCCCATCAGATAGGCACCGGCCTCGGCATGGCCGGGACGGGGATCTTCTGCATCGGCGGGCAGGCGCTCGTCGCGCACGCCGGGCAGCAACAGGCCGATATCGGCCAGCAGTGCGGCGGTGGAGCCCAGCTCGGCGCTGGATGCAGGCAGCATCTTGGCGGCCAGGCGTGAGGCCATCAGTGCGCGTGATTGCAGTGCGTTGCGGTCGGGCCCGGACATGCCGGGCAGGGCGAATACTTCACTGGCCAGGACCAGGTCGCGCAGGGTGGCCATGCCCAGGCGGGTGACCGCGCCACGCAGATCGGAGATGGCACGGCCGCTGTTGAAGAACGCCGAGTTGGACAGCTGCAGTACCTTGGCGGCGATGGCCGGGTCGGCTGCGATCAGCTTGGCAATCTCCGCAGAGTCGCTTTCCTCGTCTTCTTCCAGCGCGTGGGTCAGGCTGATGTACAGGTGCGGCGGTGAGGGCAGCTTTTCGATGCGGCCGATGGTCTGGCGCAGGTGCGGGCTGTCCAGCAGTTCGCGCAGCTCCTCCAGGCTGGTCAGTGCTTCAAGCAGCACTTCCGGGGCCAGTGGTAGCGGCAGGAAGCGATGGGCCACGCCAATGATGCGGGCCGATGGCACGCGCTGATTGTTGTCGCCGTCGATCAGTGCGATGCGGATGGTTTCCGGGCGCAGCGTGCGGATCTGGCCGAGCAGGGTGGCCGGGGCCAGGTCGGGCAGTACCGGCGCAACGATGATCGCGTCGATGGTGGCCGAGGACACCGCAACGATGGCGGCACTGCCATCCGGGACCGACTGTACTTCCCACTCATCGCCCAGATCGGCGACGTATTCAAGCAGCTCGGCCGACAGGTTGGCTTCGCCGCCGACTAACAGGATTCGCAAGACACTTCCCCTTGGACAAAACGCAAAAGCCGCACAAAAAACAGGCCGGAAACCGGCCTGTCAATGTAGCTGCTTGCTGGCAAAGGGTCATGCCCTCTACCAGGAAAACGTGATGGTTGTCGCTACGCAGGGCCGAGTATTACGGCCGCACGCAGCGCCAATCAGACGTCCTGTTCCTGGCTGGCAAGGTAGCTCTTGTGCGCTTCGACCAGGATCTGCTTGGCTTCGGCGGCGTCGCCCCAGCCTTCGATCTTGACCCACTTGCCCTTTTCCAGGTCCTTGTAATGCTCGAAGAAGTGACCAATGCGCTCCAGCCAGTGGCTGGACACCTGGGCGATGTCTTCGACGTGGGCGTAGCCACTGAAGATCTTGGCGACCGGCACGGCGAGGATTTTCTCGTCGCTACCAGCCTCGTCGCTCATCTTCAGCACGCCAACCGGGCGGCAGCGCACAACCGAGCCCGGGACCAGCGGCAGCGGCAGCACCACCAGCACGTCGGCCGGGTCGCCGTCGCCGCACAGGGTCTGCGGCACGAAGCCGTAGTTGCAGGGGTAGCGCATCGGCGTGGACAGGATGCGATCGACGAACATCGCGCCGCTTTCCTTGTCCATTTCGTACTTCACCGGCTCCGAATCCTTCGGGATCTCGACGATGACGTTGATTTCTTCCGGCGGGTTCTTGCCCGGCGAGACCAATTTCAGGCTCATTGCGCTGACTCCGAATCGTTGTTGGTTGAAAAAGAGCTCCATTCTACGCGTACCACTATTGCGACGCACCAAACCTCAGTCGGGTGGGCGATCCAAGGGCCGGGTGGGTGTTGGGACACACTGTCGCGCGATACATATGAGAACCATTATCATTATCAATGTATGCTTTCCCGCCCCAGGGCGCCTTGTGCAGGCGGCCCGTCCTGCCTTCACAGCCTCCAATGTCCAGCAACTCCACTACCTTGACCGAACTGCTGATCCGCGAACGCCCGGCCTTGCTGCGTCTGGTGCGGCAGATCCTCGGCGCTGACGGCGGCGCCGACGACGTCATCCAGGGCGTGTGGTTCAAGGTACGCGGGGTCGGCAACGAGCAGGTCATCGGCAACCCGCGTGCCTACCTGTACCGCTTGGCCAGCAATCTGGCCACCGATCATGGCCGTGAACGCACGCGCCGACTGCGCCTGCAGGCCGAGAATCACCTGTGGGGGCCGGACGAGGTGCTGTCCACGGAAGAGCAGGTGATGGCGCAGGACGAGCTGGCACGGGTTCTGGAAGCGGCCGAGCACCTGCCCGAGCCCACCCGCAGCATGTTCCGCCTCAACCGCCTGCAGGGCCTGACCCAGCCGGAAGTTGCGCGGCGGATGGGGGTATCGGTAACCACGGTGGAAAACCATCTGCGGTTGGCCCTGCAGCGGCTGGCCTGGGCGCGCAGCGGCGGTTAGCGTTGCAATTCATCTTGGGTATGCAGTGGCGTGATTCGTCATGTAGTTAGACCGCTGTCCTGTACTCCGCCCGTCGCCATCACAAACAAAAGCAGCAACGCCAGCCCATGAGCCCGCCGTCTTCCTCGCCAACGCCCGACAGTCCCGCTGCGCAGCAAGCGCGCGACTGGCTGCTGCGTCTGGCCTCGGGGACCATGAACGAGCAGGACATGCAGACCTTCGAGCAGTGGTTGTTGCTGCCCGGACACCGCCACGCGTTTGAACATCAACGGTTACTGTGGCGCAGCCTCGCTGCACGTCCGCAGACCAGCGTGCTGGTGCAGCGGCCGGCGCGACGCTTGCAGCGTCGGCGGCTGGCAGCGGTGGCGATGCTGGCGCTGTTCTGTGGCGTGATGTCGGCGCCGGAGTTGGCGTTGCGGATGCGCGCTGACTACCGCGCGGATGTGGCCATCCGCCAGGTCAGGCTGCCGGACGGCTCAACCGCAGTGCTGGATGCTGGCGCTGCCATTGCCGTGCATTACGGCGAAGCCACGCGGCGCATCGAGCTGCTGCGCGGGCGCGCCTGGTTCGAGGTTGTGCCGCAGTCTGGCGCGCCATTCCGCATCACCGTCGGCGATGGCGTGGTGGAGGATATTTCCACCGCGTTCGTGGTCAGTCGTGCCGGCGATCATGTCGATACCGCGGTCGAACAGGGGCGCGTGCGGGTTGCGGCGCGCCCGGATCAAGGCTGGATGTACCTGCAGGCCGGGCAGACAGCTGGCTGGAGCAAAGGCGGTGTTGCCGAGCTGGGCGCGGGACTGGCGCCTGACCACGTCGCTGCATGGCGGCGCGGTGAGCTGCTGTTGGAAAACGTGCCGGTGACGCAGGTGTTGGCCGAACTGGGGCGTTATCGCCCTGGCCACGTCTTCGTACGTGGTGATTTGTCGGCCTTGCCGCCGATCAATGCCGCGTTGCGGCTGGATAAGCCTGAGCAGGCGCTGGATGCGCTGGCTGCAGGCAGTGGCTTGAGCGTAACGCGCCTGCCGTTTGGCATCGCCATCGTGCAGGCACAACAGAACGAGCTGCCAGCGCGTCGCTAGCTGAGCTGGGCGATTGATCTTGGGGGTTTGCCCGGCTCATTCGTCTTAACCCCGACCGTACCTCAGCCGCCGCCACGTACGTCGAACCTCCGCCGCCTCATTGCGGCTTCGACATCAGGAATTTCAATGCCCAGTTCTTTCCGCGCCGGCCCACGCCTGCGCCTGTCCCGTCTGCACGTTGCGATGCTGGCCGCCGGCCTGGCGGTGCTGACGCCAGCCATGCCCGCAATGGCGCAGGCTACCGTTGCCAGCGCCAGCGCACAGTTCGATATCCCAGCGCAGCCGCTTGCTGCAGCGCTGGGCCAGTACATGCGTCAGTCCGGCGTGCAGGTGGCCTATGCCGCCGCGCTGGCTGACGGTGCGACCTCGGCGCCGGTATCCGGCCAGCTGGCACCGGCGACGGCACTGCAGCAGCTGCTGCGCGGCACCGGCATTGCTGCCCGTCGCAGCGGCAATGGCGCGGTGACGCTCGAAAAGCTGCCGGCGGGGGCGAACGCGGAAGATCTGGTCGTGACCGGCACCCTGAGCGTGGCGGGTGACCAGCGCGGTGGCGAAGGCACTGGCAGTGATGCCGCACGCCTGCTCGATACCTATCGCACCACCGGTTCGACCGCCTACATACCGCAGCAGACCATCGAACGCTTCCGTGGCACCTCCACCGCCGACATCATCAAGGGTGTGGCTGGCGTCACCGCCGGTGATCCGCGCGTGGGCAATGCCCTGGACGTGAACATCCGTGGCATCCAGGGCCAAAGCCGCATCCCGGTGATCATCGATGGTGGCCAGTCCACCATGGATACCTATCGCGGTTATGCCGGCCAGTCGCAGCGCACCTACCTCGATCCAGACCTGATCTCCAACATCACCATCACCAAGGGCCCAAGCCTGAAGGCAAACGCCTCCGGTGGCATTGGTGGCGTAGTCGAGATGGAGACCTTGAAGGTGGATGACGTGCTGCGCGAAGGCCGCGATAGCGGCATCCGCGTGCGTACCGGTCTGGCCAACAACAGTGCCAACAACGTGCCCGATTACAGCGCCGCCCCGCGTACTGATCGCAACGCCACTGGCAACCAGTTCGCCAACGTGGCCGTGGCCCAGCGCTGGGATCGCTTCGACCTGGTCGCCGCCTATGCCTGGCGCGATACCGGCAACTACTTTGGCGGCAAGCACGGCTATGACGACTTCCCGCAGACACGGCGTACGCTGGCGCCGCTGAATCCGCCGCGCACCGAAGTGTTCAATACGTCGTCACGTTCGGAATCGGCGCTGCTGAAAGGCACCTGGCGCATCGACGATGCACAGACGTTGGAACTGGGCTACCGCCGCTACGAGGGCACCGCCGGCGAAATCATGGCCTCGCAGATCATCCGTGTGGACCGCGACCGCGTGCCGCAGTGGGACCCTGGCCACGTCGACATGGACAGCTACAGCCTGCGCTACCGTTTCAACCCGGACAGCAGTCTGGTCGACCTGCGTGCAAACGCCTGGTACACCGACGCCGAAAGCCTGATGTACAACAGCCTCACCGGTATCACCCCGTGGTACTTCGATCGCCGCACCGAGTGGTATGACGCGCCGAGCTTCAGCGGCAACCCGGGTTACAAGGATGCCTACGCCAATCCGCTGAAGCAGAAGCGCTTCGGCTTGGACGTGAGCAATACCTCGCTGCTGGAAACCAGCGCCGGTCTGTTCACCTTTGACTACGGCCTGTCGCTCAGCGATGAGGACATCCGCCCGAACTCGCCGATCATGCATGACGATCTGGTCAACAACCGCTTCCTGCGCAATGCCGAGCGCAAGGAATACAGCGCGGTCGCATCGATCAAGTGGGAACCCAATGAGCACTGGGAATTCATGGCCGGTGGTCGCTGGAACCGGGTCAACGTCAACGATCGCAATAGACTGGCCAAGGAAGATAAGTTCGAGGCGGACGGTCAGTACCGCTACACCCAGCTGCTGAACGGCGACCCGAGCCTGCCTTCATGGCGCGCGAAGCGCATCGCGATGTTGAACTGGTACCCGGATGCCAATGGCAATTTCACTGAAGCATCGCTGCTGGCTTCGCCGTACAAGAAGGGCACGGTGGCCGACATCGGCGGCTGGAATTTCTATGACGCCGATGCCGCCGAAGACCTGATGGTGCCGGTGAGCTGGACCTGGTCCAAGCCGATCAAGCGCCGTGACAGTGCATTCTCGCCAAGTGCCAGCGTCACCTATCGTTTCGATGACGACAGCATGGTGTACCTGAAGTACGCCGAAGGCACCAAGCTGCCGAGCCTGTTCGAAACCACATTGGGTCTGTTCACCGCCGCAAAGCCCGTTGGCGAGCTGAAGCCCGAGCGCTCCGGCAGCTGGGAAATCGGCGCCAGCACGATCAAGCGCGATCTGTTCGCCAATGGCGACCAGCTGGCACTGAAGCTGGCCTACTTCGATACCCGCGTGGATGATCTGATCACCCGCGATTACCGCACGCTGTCGGCCGGGCTGATCCGCAATGTGGATCGCTTCAAGGTGTCGGGCATGGAGTTCCAGTCCAACTACGATGCCGGCAAGGTGTTCGCGGATCTGTCCGCGCACTACTACTTCAAGGCCAAGACCTGCGCGCCGGATATTGCTGCAGAGCGTCGTGCCTACGGGCAGGCGCGCAACATCGACGAGTTGAAGAACACCCCGAACTGCGTGGATGGTGGTTTCGAGGGTTCCTATAGCAACACCCAGAACCCGCCGCGTTACACGGTCAATGTGACCCTGGGTTCGCGCCTGTTCGACGAGCGGCTGACCTTCGGCACCCGCGTGGTGCACAACGCCGGCCCGATCAGCAAGTTGGACAAGGAATGGAACGTTGGCCTGTCGGCGATCCAGCAGCTGTACCGTCCGGCGACCATCGTCGATCTGTTCGCCAGCTGGTCGTTCAATGACCAGTGGAATCTGGACGTCAACCTGGACAACGCCACCGACCGCTATTACCTCGACCCGCTGGCACTGGGCATCCTGCCGGCGCCGGGCCGTACCGCGCGCATGGCACTGACGTTCCGCTATTGATGGCAATCGTGTCGCCGGTTTGACCGGCGCGCGATGCGGGCACAAGGCATGGCCGCAGCTCTTGGAGAGGCCATGCCACACGCGTCAAATTTGCAAATGAGAATTATTATTGATTGAGGTGTATGCTGTGCAGCCGCCACGGGCTTCCGTGCCTGCCTTGTCGCACCGCCTTCCATGTCCTGCAATGCGCTTGACCTGACCGAACTGCTGATCAGCGAACGCCAGCCGTTGCTGCGCCATCTGGCGCGGTATCTGGATCTGTCCAGCTGCGAGGACACCTACCAGGCAATGTACTTCAAGTTGTCCACGGTGCCGCGTGAGCCGCCGATCGAGGACAAGCGGGGTTATCTGTTCCGGGTAGCTTCCAATCTCGCCATCGACCAACTGCGTGATTCGCGTCGTCGTCGTGAACAGGCCGAAGCCGCATTGGCGCTGCTGGAAGGCGAACCGGGCAGTCCGGATACGGCTCGGGTGGTAGCGGCACAGGAGGCGATCACCGGCATCGCGCGCGCGTTGCGGCAGTTGCCGCCGCGCACAAGACAGGTGTTCGTACTCAACCGCTACGATGGCTTGAGCCATCCGTGTATCGCCGCGCAGCTGGGCATCTGCACCAGTACGGTGGAGAACCACATGCGACGTGCGCTGGAATGCCTGGCGCGGGCACGCGACGGTGATTGATAGCCGCCGCCCGATAGCGATGTTGTTCCCCACGGCAGCCGTACCGCGACCTGGATACTGATGACGCATTCTCCCGACAATCCCGAACAGCTTGCCCGCCAGGCCCGCGATTGGGTGCTGCGGTTGGCATCCGGGCAAGCCGATGCGGACGAACTGGAGGCGTTCGCACGTTGGCGTGCGCGGGGGCCGCAATGGCAGCAGGCGTTCGAACGCGAGCGCCAGTTATGGCAGGCGATGGGGCAGGTTGAGCATGAGGTAAGGGCGCTGGCGAGCGAAGCCGCGATAGCGGGGCAGGTCGACCAGCACGCTTGCGTGCCTGCAGTCGCAGCTGAGGTCGGCAGGCGAACGACGAGGTGGTCGCGCCGCCAACGGCGTTGGCCTGGCGTTGTTGCCGCAACAGCGGCCATGCTGGTGTTGGTGCTGGTGTTGCCCGGGCAGCGTTGGCGCTGGCAGGCAGATCATCGTGCCGGCTACGCGGTCGAACAGGTGCGGCTGGAAGATGGAAGCCAGGCGGTGCTTGATGCCGGTGCGGCAATCCGGGTGAGCTACGACGACAAGCAGCGCACCGTGCAACTGCTGCGTGGCCGTGCCTGGTTCCGGGTCGCACACGGCGATGTGCGGCCGTTCCTGGTCGAAGCCGGCAGTGGGGTTACCCGTGACATCGGCACGGCGTTCGAGGTGGCGCTGCAGCCAGGGCAGGTAAGCACCGCGGTCAGCGAAGGTGAGGTGGAAGTCAGTGCCGCCGGCAGCCGCTTACGGCTGCATGCCGGGCAGAGCGCGGCCTATCGCGAGGGCGGGACAGTGGAGCAGGGCGCTTCGTTGCCGGCTGCAGCGGTGGCCGCATGGCGGGAAGGCGACATCGTGCTGGAGCGGCAGTCGGCTGCGGCCGCGATCACGCAGATGTCGCGCTACTACCCGGGCCGCGTGCTCGTGCTGGGCGAGCTGGCAGCGGTGCCGGTTTCAGGCGTGTTCCGCAGCGAGCATGCAGAGGCTGGCATCCACTCGATCGCGGCGATGGCCGGTGCTCACGTCTGGCAGCTGCCAGGTGGCTGGCTGCTGGTAAAGCCAGGCGCCAAAGAGTGAACGAAGTATGAATATTGAACAGGTGGTGCTGGGGTGATCCCGCGCCGCAGTCGTTGTCAAAGCAGCTACGAGCGGCACGCGCTTCTCCAGCCAGACACAGCCGGGTCTTCCCGGCACGCCTGTTTCCGGAGGAGTTTGATCCCATGTCACCAGCTTCATCGCGGCGCGGTCCGCTTGCGCCTGCCCTGCTGTCTCTTTGCATTGCCGGTTCGCTGCAATGCCTCGCCATCGCGCCCGCTGCCGCGCAGTCGCAGTCGCAGGCACAAGCCGCACAGGCAAGTTTCGATATCCCCGCGCAGCCGCTGATCGAGGCGCTGCGCCTGTATTCACGCCAATCCGGTCAACAAGTGCTGTTCAACAGCGCGATTGGCGCGGGGCGCACCGCCAGCGCGGTACGCGGACGCCTGAGTCATGAGCAGGCGCTGCACCAGCTGCTGGCCGGTACCGGACTGAGTGCGCGCCGTGACGCGGCTGGCAGCTTCCGGCTCGAAGCAATGGCTGAGCCGGTAGCGGACGATGGCGTGATCCGCACTGGTGCCCTGAACGTGGAAGGCGGCGTGATCGGCGGCAGCGCGATTGCGGCCAGCGAATCACCGGACCGCTTCTTCCGCTCGGCGCAATCTGGAGCCCAGTTGGACCGCCAGCGCATCCAGGCCTTCCGCGGCACGTCGGTCGGCGACTTCATCAAGGGCGAGCCTGGCGTGCTGAGTGGTGACAACCGCAACAGTGGCGCGCTCGACGTGAACATCCGTGGCATGCAGGGCCAGGGCCGGGTGCCGGTCATCATTGATGGTGCGACCCAGCAGACCGATGTTTACCGTGGCTATGCGGGCTCGGCATCACGCAGCTACCTGGACCCGGATCTGGTCGGTGGCGTCACCATCGAAAAGGGCCCCAGTGCGGCGGCGGACGCGGTCGGTGCCACCGGTGGTGTCGTGCGGATGCGCACGCTTGGTGCACAGGACCTGATCGACGAAGGCGGGCAATGGGGCCTGCAGGTCAAGGTTGGCAGTTACGGCAACAACGTCGGCGAGCCAGCCATCGGTACCGTCGGCACCGGCCAGGGCACGGCTGCACGTTACGCCCGGCCGAATGACCTGACTTTCCATAACGGCAGCCTGAGCGCGGCGTGGGCGCAGCGCTTCGGCAACCTGGAACTGGTGGCGGCACTGGCCAAGCGCCGGGTCGGCAATTACTTTGCCGGCGAACACGGCAAGGGCCCTACCGGCGAGGAAGTCGGTTACCAGTTCGGCGAGGAAGTACTCAATACCTCGCAGGACAGCACCTCTGGCCTGCTGCGCGGCGTCCTGCATTTCGCTGACGGGCAGGCGCTGGACCTGTCGTGGACGCGCTATGAGAGCGACTTCGGCGAAATGATGCCGTCGGCGATTTTCCGCGGCGGGCAGGCGCAGCAGGGCCGATTGAGCCGGGTCGAGGTCGACACCGCCACCGCGCGCTACCGCTGGAATCCGGCAGGCAACAATCTGATCGACCTGAAAGCGGATCTGTGGGGCAGCGACAACCATACCGATATCGAAACGCTGTACCGCTTCACCGGTGCCGCAGCATGGGTAAAGGATGTGCCCTACATTGGTGATGCGCGCCGCTGGGGGCTGAACATCTCCAACACCTCGTCGCTGGATACCGGCTGGGGCGCGCTTGAGCTCAGCTATGGTGCTTCGCACAGCTACGAACGCCTGCAGCCCTCACCCGAGTGGTGGCGCAAGAAGGCAGCGGCGGCCAACAACCCGGACAAGGATTTCAACGGCACGCCGCGAGACGGCTCACGGCGTGAGAACAGTGCCTTCCTCGCCGCCGAGCTGATGCCGCGCGAGTGGCTGACGCTGTCGGCCTCGTTGCGCTACCTGGACGCCAAGGCGCAGGACAACATTGCAACCGAGATCCTCAACACCTGGCCGAAGCAGACTGCGTTCAACCATGAACACGCATCCGGTTGGGCGCCGATCCTGTCGGTGTTGGTCGAGCCGGTGCAGGGGCTGCAGTTCTATGTGCGACATGCGCAGGCGCTGCGCGCGCCTAGCCTGTTTGAGTCCACGGGCTATGGCCAGGGTATCTCGTACCGGCCCAATCCATTCGCCCGCCTCAAGGCCGAGCATGCGCGCAACAGCGAGATCGGCATCAACCTGGAAACCGATTCGTTGTTCACCGATGGCGATCGCTTCCAGGCCAAGCTGGCCTGGTTCAACCAGCGCATCGACGACTACATCACCCGTAGTACGCGCGACCTGATCGGCTTCACGATGGAGAACATCGACCAGGCGCTGTTCCGCGGCTTTGAGCTGAGCAGCCGCTATGACACCGGCCGCCTGTTCGCCGAGGCCTCCGGCAGTTGGTACACGCACCGCGAGTTCTGCGATGGAGGCAAATGCTGGGGCGGTGGTTCACCCAGTGGCTACGTGCAGTCGCACATTCCACCGCGCACCGGTGCCACCCTCAACCTTGGCGGCCATTGGCTGGACGGCCGCCTGACCGCCGGCGCGCGCTTCACCCATACCGGTGATCGTGCGGCGATGGAAATGCCGATCGGCGCGACCATCACCACCGTCGACTGGGCGCCATACAACCTGGTGGATATGTACGCCAGTTACCGCATCAATGACCGGTTGAGTGTGGACGCGGCAGTCGACAACGTCGGTGACCGCTACTACATGGATGCACTGACGCTGGGCCTGATGCCATCCCCGGGGCGTACCGTGCGGCTGAGCGTGACCGGTCGCTTCGGTGACGGTAGGCCGGCGGCACTGCGCAGCTTCGGCGCCGGTGCAGAAGGCAGGGCATCGGCCTTCGAGCCGTTCAATGGTGACTGGAGCGGCTTCTATCTGGCCGGGCTGGTCGGCCAGACCGAGCAGCGTCTGCGTGGTCGTAGTACCTCGCTCACCGGCGTGGGCGATGACAAGGCGGCGCGTGAATCGGCCAACCTGGACATTGCCGATATCCGCCACGGCCTACGCCTGGGCCACAACTGGCAGCTGGCCTCGGGTTGGGTGCTGGGCGTGGAAGGCGGGCTATCCGACGGCAATGTGTCCTGGAGCAACGAGAAGAGTTATCAGCAAACCGAAGCGCGCGAAGCCAGTGGTTGGCTGAGCCCCCCCCTGCAGGCCCGGATGCGGCATGAGCTCGGTCTCGGTGCCAGCCTCGGTGGACGCATCGGTTACAGCTTCGGCCGTACCCTCGTGTACGGCATGGCCTCAGTCAACGCCCAGCGTGAGCGCCAGACCCGTACCCAGTACAAGGCCAGCAATACCAGCGCAGGTCTGCCCAACGGCACCGATCCACGCCCGGCCTTCGCCGAAAGCGCCAGCAATACGCGCCTGGGCTGGAGCCTGGGTGTCGGTACCGAAGTGGCATTGGGTAACCGCTGGACGCTGCGCGCCGAGTACGCCTATGCCAACCTGGGCCGCGACAGCTTCCGCTTCAACGACGCGCGCGAGGCTGTTGCCGGTGACTACGTGCGCAGCGAGCTGGTGGAAATGAAGCAGTGCTACTGGGAGGAATTCGATTTCTGGTACGACTGCCCGGTTTACAGGGATGTCACGGTACCCGGTGCGTTCAACAACGCCAACGGCCGCCAGGCCCGCGACCGTTTGACCACGCAGACGCTGTCGATCGGGCTGACCTGGAGATTCTGACCCACCGGCACGCAGGCCAGGCGCACGCAGCCTTGGGGATCGTCCCGCGGCATACGTCTTTCCTGCGAGTCCCATCCTCCGCCGCTCCTGCGTGCGGAGGATTCCCCCACTTTTCCTATCCGCATGCCATGACCACGAACGAAACCATCGCCGCACCCAGCCGTAGCCAGCGCCTGAAAGCGGCTACCAGCACCACCCATGATTCGCTGGACAAGCGCATCATGTCCGAGGACATTTTTGCCAGCCGCGAACGCTTCGCCAAGTTCGTGCGGGTGCAATACCGTTTCCACCGCGACATCCAGGCGCTGTACGCCACGCCGCTGCTACGCTCGCTGCTGCCGGATCTGGAACAGCGCCAGCGCCTGCAGCAGATCGTTGCCGACCTCGGCGATCTGCAGCAGGACGTTCCTGCCGAAACCGCTGCGGTCATCCCTGACGATATCGAGCTGCCGCAGGCGCTGGGCTGGCTGTACGTCGCCGAAGGCTCCAACCTCGGCGGCACCATCCTGTTCAAGCTGGCCGGCAAGCTGGGCTTGGGCGCGGACTTCGGCGCCAGCCACCTGGCCGCGCATCCGGATGGCGCGGCTCGCCACTGGCGCGAGTTCACTGCATCCATGGATTCCATCAGCATGAGCGAGGCGCAGGAAGCGGCCGCCATCGAAGGCGCCAACGCTGCGTTCCGCACCGTACGCGGCTACGTCGAGCAGGAATTCGCCTGATGCAGGTCGGCGCATCGGCAGACACCATGAAGGCATCGGCGTGATCCGTTGGCTGTGGTTCTGCCTGGGTTGGCTGATGGTGGCCTTGGGGGTGATCGGTGCGTTGCTGCCGGTGATGCCAACCACCATTTTCCTGATCCTGGCGGTGTGGTGCTTCTCGAAATCCTCGCCGCGCTTTGAAGCGTGGCTGCTGCAGCATCCGCGCTACGGCCGGCCGCTGCGGCAGTGGCGTGAGCAGGGTGCGGTGAGCCGCAAGGGCAAGTGTTTTGCCGCTGGCGGCATGGCGCTGGGTTATGTGCTGTTCTTCATCGGTGCGCATCCGAGCTGGAAGCTGGCCGTACCTGTGGCCATTTTCTTCCTGGCCAGTGCTGCCTATGTGCTGTCGCGGCCAAGCCCGCGCGAGCCGGTGGCCAGTGAGGAACAGTCATGATGCGCTCCCCCGCTGCCGATACACAGCAAGCCGCGTCGTGCCAGCGCGACGCTGTTTCGTACTACGTTCAACGCACCAGCCAGATCGCCAGTGCGACTTCCTTCCACGACGATCCGGAATCTTTCCATGCACGCTGATATTTCCTCGCACGCCGCCACACAGGCACTTACGCCCTGGGCCATGTACCAGTCCGCCGACTGGGTGGTGCAGGCGGTAATGATCTGCCTGGCATTGGCCTCGCTGGCTACCTGGACGGTGTTGATCGCCAAGACCTTGGAGCTGGGCCGTATCGGCCGTGAACTTCAGGCAGCACGCGAGGTACTGGAGGTCAGCGGTAGTCTCGATGGCGCCGATGCGCAGCCGGTACTGCAGCAATCAGACCTGGCGCGCAGCATGCTGGGTGCGGCGCGCACCGAGCTGGCGTTGTCAGTTGATGCGCAGGGGCACGATGGGGTCAAGGAGCGTCTCGGCTCGCGGCTTGAGCGCATCGAGCTGGGCAACAGCCGACGCCTGCGCAGCGGCGTCGGCCTGTTGGCCAGCATCGGTGCAGTGGCACCCTTCGTCGGTCTGTTCGGCACAGTGTGGGGCATCATGAACAGCTTCGTCGGCATCGCCGCGTCCAACACCACCAATCTGGCGGTGGTTGCGCCGGGCATCGCCGAAGCACTGCTGGCCACCGCGATGGGCCTGGTCGCTGCAATCCCTGCGGTCGTCATCTACAACCATTTCAGTCGCCGCCTGCAGAGCTTGCGTGCATTGGGCGGGGATATCTCAGCCAGCGTGCAGCAGATCGTCTCGCGCGATCTGGATTGCGGCCGCGCGCTGCCGCGCGACGCACGCTGAGGACGGACGATGGCAATCCGTACCTCCCGCGAGTCTGATGACGAAGCGCTGGACGAAGCGCACGAGATCAATGTCACGCCCTTCATCGACGTAATGCTGGTGCTGCTGATCATCTTCATGGTGGCCGCACCGCTGGCCACCGTCGATGTGCCGGTCGAACTGCCGGCCAGCAGCGCCAAGCCGCAGCCGCGTGATGCCGAGCCGCTGTTCCTCACCGTGCAGGCGGATCTGTCGCTGCGTCTGGGCGAGGCCACAGTATCGGCTGATGCGTTGGCTGCAGAACTTGAAAAGCGCACACAAGGTGATCACTCACAGCGCATCTTCCTGCGTGCCGACCGCTCGGTCAGCTATGGCGATCTGATGGAAGCAATGAACCTGCTGCGTCGCGCCGGCTACCTGAAAGTGGCGTTGGTCGGGATAGAGCAGTCATCGTGACCGTCGCTACTGCATCCTCCCGCCTGCGTTGGGGTGGCAGCTTCACGCTGGCGCTGTTGCTGCATTCAGTGGTGATAGGCGCGGCGCTGTGGTGGAGCCTGCGCACACCGCCCTTGCTGGCAGATCAGCAGCCGCTGGAAGCGGTGATGGTGGATATGGCTGAGATGCCGGAAGCGCCGCCAACTCCGCCAACCGAGATTCCACAGGGGCCGCCGCAGCAGGAGCAGCAACGCAGCGAGCCGACCCCGGCGCCACGCGTGGAGCATGAGCCGCCGCCGCAGGAGCCCGAGGTGGTGGACGCTTACGTGCCGCCGCAGCCGCGTGAGCAGGTACCAGCCTCCGACGCCCACACAGTGGACCAGACCCTGGCGCCGCCGGATGTCAGTGCCAAGCCCAGCGAGCGCTATGCCGCCCGCCAGACCACCGCCGGGCAGCAGGCGCAGGCTTCGGTTACCTGGCAAGGGCAGCTGCTGGGGCATCTGGAGAAGTACCGCCGCTATCCTCGCCTGGCCGAGCGCCTGCGTCAGCAAGGCGTGGCCTATGTGCGCTTCAGCGTGGACCGGCAGGGCAAGGTCAGCAATGCCAGGATCGGCCGCAGCAGCGGTCACGACAGCCTGGATGAGGCCACGCTGGAGACGCTGGCGCGGGCAACACCGGTGCCGGTACCGCCAGCGGATGTCGTCGGCGACCCGGTGGAAGTGATGGTGCCGGTGGAGTTCTTCATCAATCGCAGGTAAGCGGCAGCCCCCAGACGACCTATCGACGAGGGCTGTCCCCTCTCCCGCTTGCGGGGGGAGAGGGGCAGCTTGCGAACCATTGGTTCGCTGCCCGTCGACCGACCTTGCGCTAGCGCAAGGGCCGGGGCGCGGAGCGGGGGTAGGGGTGAGGGCGCTCTTAGCGGCAATCCTGCAGCGCGACGGCATCCAAGCGTCGAGTCGATGGATATTCACGGACATGGGCACGCCAACCTTCTACGCGGCTATTGGGACGGTGCAAGAGCTGACAAGTGCATCCACGCCCGCCCGCAGTTAGCCTGCCCCCATGGATTCCCTGATCGCAGCATCCGCCCGCGCCTTGGCCACCGGTGACGTTCTTACCGCGCTCAAGCACGTTGCATTGCGCGACGATCCTCCTGCGCTGGCCCTGCGCGGAATCGCCATGGCCCAGCTCGGCGACCTGACGCGTGCACGCGAGCTGCTGCGACGTGCACAACGCGGCTTCGGCACACACGAAGTACTGGCACGCACACGCTGCGGGCTGGCCGAGGCCGAAGTGGCCTTGGCGCTTCGCGAACTCGGTGGCGCTTCCGAACCGCTGTCGGATATCGCGACCGTGCTGGATACGCATGGTGATTCGGTCAATGCATTGCAGGCCTGGTTGATCCTGGCGCGGCGATTGCTGTTGCTGGGAAAAATTGATGAAGCAGCACACGTTCTGAGCAGGCTTGAGGGCAGACGCATGCCGCCGGCGCTGAGCACGATGGCCGGGCTCACAGCTGCAACGTTGGCTTTGCGGCGGATGCGGATCGGGCTGGCACGCGCGCTGCTTGAACGTGCCCGGATGGCGGCCGCAGAAGCGGGTATTACCGCGTTGCAGGCCGAAGTGGATGAAGCCTGCTACAAGCTGGATCAACCGGCTGCCCGTTGCCTCGGCACAGGCGCGGATCAGTTACTGCGTATCGATCAGGTGCAGACGCTACTGGAGTCCGGCGCATTGATCGTGGATGGCTGCCGCCGCGGCATCAGGCTTGGCGCCAACTGGCAGTCGCTGGCAAGGCGACCAGTGTTGTTCGCGCTCGTATGCGCACTGGCTGAGGCCTGGCCGGATGACGTTGATCGCGATGTGCTGATCACACGCGCATTTGGAACGCGCCATTACGACGAGACGCTGCGGGCCCGGCTGCGGGTGGAAATCGGTCGCCTGCGCGGACTCATCGCGAAGCTGGCTCGTATTGAAGCAACACAGGCTGGCTTCCGCTTGTCACCTTGCTCGGCGACATCGGTAAAGGTGTTGCTCCCACCCATCGAAGGCGAACAAGGCGCTCTGGTCGCGCTGCTTGCCGATGGCGCGGCCTGGTCCACTTCGGCGCTGGGTCTGGCCGTGGGCGGCAGTCAGCGAAACGTTCAGCGGGCGTTGCTGGAGTTGCAGGCAGCAGGGCGCGTGTACTCCAACGGGCGCGGTCGAGCGCAGCGCTGGCGCTCGATGCCGCTTAGCGGATTCACGACGATCTTGTTACTCCCTGCTGCGCTGCCGATTGACTAGTGTCGCTGGCAGGCAGCCAATCGCGGACATGCCAGGAGATTGCAGCGATGAATACCCAACCCCTGAATCCCAACGTTGCGGCAGCCAAGGTTCGTCCCGCCGAGGTGGTGCGTGAGTACGGCCCGTTTGCCGGCTCGGACACCATCAATGGCGTCAGCTTTGATGGACATAACGTATGGGCTGCCACCGGCGCCGCGCTGGTTGCCTTCGATCCGGGTGATGGCCAGACGGTGCGCAGTTTGGCCGTGCCCTGTGACGCTGGTACTGCCTTCGACGGTACCTATCTTTGGCAGATCGCCGAAGCGCGCATCGACAAGATCGATCCCGAGAGCGGAGAAGTGTTGGCTTCGATTCCCGCGCCGGGCGCTGGAACTGACTCTGGGATGGCGTGGGCGGAAGGCAGCTTGTGGGTGGGTCAGTATCGACAGCGGAAGATTCACCAGATCGATCCGGCCGACGGCAAGATCCTGCGCACGATTGAATCCGACCGTTTCGTCACCGGCGTGACCTGGGTGGATGGCGAACTGTGGCATGCCACGGGCGAGGCGGGGCAAAGCGACATCCGTCGCCTGCAGGCCGATACCGGCGCAGTACTGGAGCGCCTGCAGATGCCGGATGGCATCAGTGTCAGTGGGTTGGAGGCGGATGGTGGTGAGTTGTTCTACTGCGGCGGTGGCAACGACGGCCGGGTGTATGCGGTGAAGTGTTCGGGTTGAGTGGTGGTTTCTTGTTTTGCAGGTGAGTGATGCGATCTCAGCTTCGCGGCTTACGCCGCTCCCACAAGTGCTTCGAGTTGTTGGGATGCTTCGTGCACTTTCCGATCACCCCGCTGCTGGATACAAGAGCCCCTCTCCCGCGCGCGGGAGAGGGGTTGGGGTGAGGGCGCTTTTCGCTGCCAGTCAGAATTACAGCAATGGCACCAGCAGCAACGCCACGATGTTGATGATTTTTATGAGGGGATTGATCGCCGGCCCGGCCGTGTCCTTGTACGGATCGCCAACGGTATCGCCGGTCACCGCGGCCTTGTGCGCCTCACTGCCTTTGCCGCCGAAGTGACCATCTTCGATGTACTTCTTGGCGTTGTCCCAGGCACCGCCGCCGGTGGTCATCGAGATCGCGACAAACAGGCCGGTGACGATGGTGCCGATCAGCAAACCACCCAGAGCCTTCGGCCCGAGCAGCAGGCCAACCACCACCGGCACGGCAACCGGCAATAGCGAAGGCACGATCATTTCCTTGATCGCCGAGCGGGTCAGCATGTCCACCGCCTTGTGGTACTGCGGCTTGGCCGTGCCCTGCATGATGCCGGGGATCTCGCGGAACTGACGGCGAACTTCTTCCACCACCGCGCCCGCTGCACGACCGACTGCTTCCATCGCCATCGCGCCGAACAGATAGGGAATCAAGCCGCCGATCAACAGGCCGATGATCACCGTGTGGTCGG
This sequence comes from Stenotrophomonas sp. STEN030, assembly GCF_056759995.1. Classification (NCBI taxonomy): domain Bacteria; kingdom Pseudomonadati; phylum Pseudomonadota; class Gammaproteobacteria; order Lysobacterales; family Lysobacteraceae; genus Stenotrophomonas; species Stenotrophomonas sp. STEN030. The sequence continues at coordinate 73,234 of NZ_JBRREB010000020.1, forward strand.
ACAGATCGAAGGCGAAGGTTTCGCCTGGATGCGCCATCTGCAGGTTATGCGTGTAGTCGGCAAACAGCACCAGTGCCGCCAATGCCGCCGAGCCAATCGCATAACCCTTGGTCACCGCCTTGGTGGTGTTGCCCACCGCATCCAGCGGATCAGTGATGTTGCGAATCTCCGGTGGCAGATCGGCCATTTCTGCGATGCCACCGGCGTTGTCGGTGATCGGTCCATAGGCATCAAGCGCGACGATCATGCCGGCCATTGACAGCATTGCGGTTGCGGCGATGGCGATGCCGTACAGGCCACCAAAATGGAACGCCAACCAGATCGCCACGCACACCGCGATCACCGGCAGCGCAGTGGACTTCATCGATACACCGAGGCCGGCGATGATGTTGGTGCCGTGGCCGGTGGTCGATGCCTGTGCCACGTGCTGCACCGGCTTGTACTGGGTGCCGGTGTAGTACTCGGTGATCCATACGATCAGGCCGGTCAACACCAGTCCAATCAGCGCGCAGATATACAGGTTGGTGGCGCCGTGGCTGGAGTCGGCCATCAGCTGGGTGGTCACCGGCCAGAAGGCGATGGCGGCCAGCACGCCGGATACGATCACGCCCTTGTACAGCGCGCCCATGATCGAGCCGCCGGCTTTCACCTTGACGAAGAACGCGCCGATGATCGAAGCGATGATCGATACGCCGCCAAGCACCAGCGGATACAGCACCGCATTGCGGCCGACTTCGGCCATCATCATGCCGCCGAGCAGCATGGTGGCGATCACCGTAACTGCATAGGTTTCGAACAGATCCGCGGCCATGCCGGCGCAGTCGCCAACGTTGTCACCGACGTTGTCGGCGATTACCGCCGGGTTGCGCGGGTCGTCTTCGGGAATGCCGGCTTCGACCTTGCCGACCAGGTCCGCACCGACGTCCGCACCCTTGGTGAAGATGCCGCCGCCCAGTCGCGCGAAGATCGAGATCAACGAGCTGCCGAATGCCAAACCGACCAACGCATGCAGGTTGTCGGCCTGGCTCAGGCCCATGCGCTGCAGTATCAAGTAATAACCGGCCACGCCCAGCAGGCCCAGCCCGACCACCAACATGCCGGTGATGGCGCCGCCACGGAACGCCACATCCATTGCTGCGCTGATGCCATTGCGGGCGGCCTCGGCAGTGCGCACATTGGCGCGGACCGATACGTTCATGCCGATGTAGCCGGCGGCACCGGACAGCACTGCGCCGATCGCAAAACCAATCGCGGTGTACCAGCTGAGAAAGAAACCGACCAGTACGAACAACACCACGCCGACGATGGCGATGGTCAGGTATTGGCGGTTGAGATAGGCCCGCGCGCCTTCCTGGATGGCGGCGGCAATTTCCTGCATGCGGGCATTGCCGGCAGGTTGGCGTAGGACCCATTGGGCCGAGATGATGCCGTAGACGATGGCGACAGCGGCGCAGACAAGCGAAAGCACAAGACCGTACTGTTCGAGCATGACCCCTCCAGCGTTGGTGGATGCCATACAGCTGTGGATGAAGCGGGGACACGCCGGGTAGATCGAAGCACTGGAACAGACCCGGGCCGCGCGCGGCTGTGGTACGTGTCGCTGTGTTCAAACACTCTGAGGCGGCCTGAGTATGACTGCCAGCTGTCTCCACCGCCAGCTGCCGCGTCTTGCTGCTCGGTTCAGTCGGATGCTGGCAACGTCGCTTATCTGTCCCTGTGGAATTGCTGCCGATGAAAGCCCTGCTAATCCTTGCCGTGACGGCCTTGTCGCCGCTGCCGTTGTTGGCGGCCAACGCCAAGCCCGAGATCGAACGCCCGGCAGCCAGTGCGCAGGCCACTGGTACGGTGCATACCGTGCGGCAGATTCCCGAAGCCTGTACCCGTATCGAAGGCCGCTTCACTGGTACACCGGCGCAGCCTTATGACATGCAGCTGGTGCGCACCAATCCGCAGTGCCAGCCGCGCGCGGTGTTCCTGGATGCGGGCAAGGTCAATCCCAGCGAGGCGGCTGGGTGGAAGCTCAACGAAGTGGCGCGCATTCCCTCCGCGTCCTGCAGCTCACAGCAGGCGGTGATCGAGGTGTGGCGCAAGCCGGCCGGGCAGCAGGTGGCCTTGGATGGGCAGGGCCAGAACCGGGTCTATCTGGGCGATGCCAAGGCGCAGGCCGCGGCCGGGCGATTGGCTGCGTTGCCGGCGTATTCTGCGCGCTTGCAGATGGAAGGCAGACCCTGCCGCTGAGTGCGGCAGGATCACAACTGCTCTCCTGCTGAGCTGCTTATTCGCGCAGCTTCAGCTTGTCAGCCATGCCGTTGAAGGTACCTTCGTCGGAAGGTGACAGGTTGGGGCGGCCAGCGAACACACCCATGGTGATGGTTCCCTGCACGAAGTAGGTTTCGCCTTCCTCAACTTCCATGGTCAGCACGTCCTTGGCTTCCGAGTGGACGGTGTATTCGTGGGTACCCGGCTCGGCCAGGTGGATGAAATAGTTGCCGCTGCGCAGCTTGCCCAGTTCCTGCTCACCTTCGCGGACCTTGAAGCCGATTGCGCCGCCGGTGAACTTTGACGGGCGGAAGAAGACGATCTGGGCCTTGTCGGCGGGGGCGGGGGCAATCAACCCGCCTTGGGCAGCGGTTTCTCCTGCTACCGCGCGGTCAGCGACCGCAGCGTCTGCAGCCGGCTGGGCAGCGGCCGATGTGTCGGCTGCTTCAGCTTCTTCAGGCGCGGTGGCGGACTGTGCATCGGCCGAAGACGCTTCCTGCGCGGCGATGGCAGCATCGGTGGCCGGCGGTGCCTGCACTTGTTGCGCGAAAGCGCCCAGCGGGATCAGCAGACTGGCAGAAAGGACCACGGCACACGAACGTAGACGCATCGAACTACTCCTTGGGTTGAACCGGGGTTTCCGGTTGAGATGTAACGAGAGGTCCTGCAGTTGCATCGACGCTGTCCCGGGATTCGACAACCGGGTCGACAGCGCTTTTGGCGTCTGCATGGGCTTGGGTCTGGATGCCGGCTTGAGGCACCGCAACGGGCATTGCGCTTGTAGTGGGTGCGGGCGCTGCCTTGGTTTTCGCGGCGCCACGCGTACCGGCGGGTATCACGATCTCCCGGCCTCTGATGAACATGGCAAACGGGCCTGCACCGAGCGACACGCCGATCGCCATGCCACTGTTGTCATCGCCGGTGGCGCCGAGCTTGAAACCGCGTAGCAACAGCGGGCCTTGCGCCGTTTCCAGCGTGCGTGCGGCAATCAACAGTTCGCCGGGGGCACCACCACCACGTGCGGCAGCTGCGTGCACGATTTCGCCAGTCCCACGGGTTCCGCGGGGCAGTCGCTCGACGCCGTCGAGAACCAGTGGTTCGACCAGGGTGATGGCGAAAATGTCGCCGCGTTTGTGTGTGGATGATGCCAGCGGTTCGGCGATCTCAATGAAAACCGGCGTGCCTGCAGGAATCGCGGTAGCGGCTTCGGTCAGCTCTGTCTGCTCCGCTGTCTGGGGCGTGGGCGAGACTTGCTCTTGGACGGCTGCGCTGCTGCATGTGGCGTGCAAGACCAGCGCCATTGTGGCGTAGCGAAATATGGCTAACGACATGCTGATAGGCCCCCTGCCTGAATGGCTGATCGTAGCGGGAGCGGAGCAAATTTGAAATGTTTCAGGCAAGCCTCTCCCGCGGCAGCGTAAGAGGGAGGGGTTTGCTGGGTTATGCGAGTGGCCGTGTCCGGTTTGCCTCAACCGGCAGCTGTACCTCTGTCCTGCTGTGCCAGTTGCTGGCCAACCCGGTAGCCTGCCGCGGCCAACACGCAGACGATGAGAAAGCCGAGCATCCCGATCAGTATCTTGCGGAACATGGCGCACCGCCGGCGTGGAAACCTTGGGCGGAGGATGCGCCGCCGATCGGAGCGCTACACCTGCCTGAAGTAATGCCGGTGATGAGGCTCCGCCTGTAGCGCCGCAGGGGCATTGCCAGGAAGGCACGTCGGTAGAGCCGAGATCCTATGTTCGCGGTCAAGCCTGCTGGAAGCAGGCTTGACCTACTCTCAGCATGGTCGGATCGAAATCCCGGCCGCTCTTGAAGACACCCCACGCGATT
>NZ_JBRREB010000021.1:0-72920 GCF_056759995.1 Stenotrophomonas sp. STEN030
CGTGTGCCGGCTGGCGGGAGGCGGGTGTCGGGTGGCGTGTGGGTGTTGGCTTCTGGCTTCTGGCTTGTGGCTTTCGCTTCTGCTCCGGCTCTACTCCCACCACAATCCCACCCGCCTCACCCCAAACCCCACTTTTTACGCGCCTTTTACGCCAGCCCCGCCCCAGCAGCGTCGATCGTTTACGCCCCTCAGGCGGACGATAGCGCTCTGATCGGGGTGATCAGACTTGTCGTTCGCGCCTGCCTGCCGCCCTACCCGTCCACTGACGTGCGTTCCGGCAGCCCCGGCCGCGTCCTGATCGTAATTCGAGGTTTCCATGCCCGGCTGGCTTGCTCTGTTGTGCGGCGTAGTGGTGCTGATCGCCGCTGCCTACTTGTTGTACGCGGTCCTTCGACCTGAGTCGTTCTGAGGAGCGCCGTCGTGATTGAACCCATCCTCATCATTCTGGCCAGCCTTGCGCTGGCATGGCCGCTCGGCCTGTACCTGGCGCGGCTGATGCGCGGTACGCCGATGCGTATCGACGTCCTCTTCCATTGGATCGAAAAGCCGCTGTACCGCGTGCTCGGCGTTGATCCCAACCACTCCATGTCCTGGCGCGGCTATGTGGTCGCGTTCCTGATCAGCAACCTGGTGTTGGCGGTACTGACACAGGCGGTGTTCATGACCCAGGCCTGGTTGCCGTTGAACCCGGACAACATCCCCAACATGCGTTGGGACACCGCGTTCCACACCATGGTGTCGTTCCTGACCAACACCAACCAGCAGCATTACAGCGGTCAGGCACAGCTGTCCTACTTCTCGCAGATGACCGGCATCACCGGCCTGCAGGTGATCACCCCGATGATGGGCTTGGCACTTGCGGTGGCAACGCTGCGCGCCTTGTTCATGAAGCCGGCGACGAGCGACAACAGCAACACCGCGGTACGCGTCACCGTAGGCAACTACTACGCCGACGTGGTGCGTCTGTGTCTGCGCTTCCTGCTGCCGCTGTGCCTGGTATGGACGCTGCTGCTGAACTGGCAGGGCGTGCCTTCCACGCTGGCCGCTGGCCCGCAAGCGACGCCCATCGATGCCAGTGCTGGCATGGAAACGCAGAAGATCCCGATCGGCCCGGTCGCGGCGATGGTCGCGGCCAAGCAGCTTGGCGCCAATGGCGGCGGCTGGTACGGCCCGAACAGCAGCTTCCCGCTGGAAAACCCCACGCCGCTGTCGAACGCGTTGGAGTTGATGGGCATCCTGCTGATCCCGATGGCCATCATCTGCATGCTCGGCAGCTTCACCGGCCGGCGTCGCTTTGGCGCCCTGGTATTCGGCTGCATGCTGACCATGTCGGTCATCGCCACCAGCGCCAGCATGTGGCTGGAAGGTCATAGCGCCAGTGCCGCCAGTGCGTTGCTGATGGAAGGCAAGGAAGCCCGATTCGGCGCCGATGGCACGGCGCTGTGGTCATCCATCACCACCCAGGTGCAGAACGGCTCGGTCAACGGCATGCACGATTCGCTGAGCCCGCTCGGCGGCATGATGCCCATCGTCAACATGTTGATCAGCGCTATCTGGGGCGGCATTGGCTGCGGCATCCAGCAGTTCCTGGTCTATCTGATGATGGCGGTGTTCCTGGCCGGCTTGATGACCGGACGCACGCCCGAACTGCTCGGCCGCAAACTGGAAACGCCGCAGGTGCGCCTGCTCGCGGTACTGGTGCTGCTGCAGCCGATCACCCTGCTCGGGCTGACCGCGCTGACCCTGGCCATCCCCGGCCTGGCCGGCACCTCCAACCCCGGTTTCCATGGCATCAGCCAAGTGTTCTACGAGTTCACTTCGGCCTATGCCAACAACGGCTCCGGCTTTGAAGGGCTAGCCGACAACACCGTGTGGTGGAACCTGAGCTGTGCGCTGGTGTTGGCGCTGGGTCGGTTCCCGATCCTGATCATCCCGCTGATCATCGCCACGCAGTTGGCCGCTAAAAAGCAGGTGCCGCAAAGCGCCGGCAGCCTGCAGATTGAAACCCCGACCTTCGCATTGACGCTTATCTGCGTGGTCATTGTCCTTACCGTGCTGCAGTTCCTGCCGGCATTGGTGCTTGGCCCGGTAGCCGAACACCTGAGCCTGCTGGCCCTGCAGGGAGCCCCCTCACCGTGAACGCCCCCATGAACCGTTCTGCTTCTCCCGCGGCCTCGCGCCGCCCCGCCCTGCTCGATGCGGCCGGCCTGCGCCGTGCCCTGCTCGACTCGGTACGCAAGCTGTCGCCGTTGCACCTGCTGCACAACCCGGTGATGGCGGTGGTGATGGTCGGCACCGTGCTGGCGCTGATCGTCACCCTCAGCGGCAATGCGCCGATGGGCTTCGGCCTGGCCGTCACCGCGATCCTGCTGGTGACGGTGTTGTTCGGCAATTTCGCCGAAGCCGTGGCCGAGGCGCGTGGCCGTGGCCAGGCCGCGTCGCTGCGACGTGCACGCCAGGACCTGGTCGCACGGCGTGTCGCCACGCCGTTGCAGGGTGCTGCCGAAAGCCGTGTACCCGCCGCCGAGCTGCGCCCGGGTGAGTATGTGATCGTCAGTGCCGGCGAGTTCGTGCCGGCCGATGGCGAGATTGTGCGTGGCCTTGCCACCATCAACGAAGCTGCCGTCACTGGCGAATCGGCCCCGGTGCTGCGCGAGGCCGAAACCGACCGCTCCGGCGTGATCGGCGGCACCAAGGTGCTGTCCGACGAGATCGTGGTGCGGGTCAGTGCCGAGCCGGGCCATAGCTTCCTGGACCGCATGATTGCGCTGGTGGAAGGTGCGAACCGGCAGAAGACGCCGAACGAAATCGCGCTGACCCTGTTGCTGGCGGCAATGTCGCTGACCTTCCTGGTGGTGGTGGCAACGCTGCCGGCGATTGCTGGCTTTGTCGGCGTCACGGTTGATCCGCTGCTGCTGATTGCCCTGCTGGTGTGTCTGATTCCGACCACCATCGGCGGCCTGCTGCCAGCTATCGGCATCGCCGGCATGAACCGTGCGCTGTCAGCCAATGTACTGGCCAAGTCCGGCAAGGCAGTGGAAGTGGCCGGCGACGTCGACGTACTGCTGCTGGACAAGACCGGCACCATCACCTACGGCGACCGTCAGGCCACGCACTTCCATCCGCTGGCCGGCATCGACGCTACACAGCTGCGTGAAGCATCGCTGCTGTCGTCCTTGGCCGACCCGACCCCGGAAGGCAAATCCATCGTGCGTCTGGCCCGCGAGCAGGCTTGCACCACCGCCGAGCCGGACAAAGCGGAGTATCTCGCTTTCACCGCACAAACCCGCATGTCAGGTGTCGACCTCGACAACGGCCGCAGCATCCGCAAGGGCGCTGGCGATGCCATCACCGCACATGTACTGGCGCTGGGCGGCACCGTGCCGAACGAGCTGCAGGCGCGGGTGGATCAGGTTGCCCGTGGCGGTGCTACGCCGCTGGTGGTCAGCGAAGGCCGCCACGTCCTCGGTGTTGTGGAACTGGCCGACGTGGTCAAGCACGGCATGCGCGAAAAGTTCGCCCAGCTGCGGGCGATGGGTATCCGCACGGTGATGATCACCGGCGACAACCCACTCACCGCTGCCGCCATCGCTGCCGAGGCCGGTGTCGATGACTACATCGCCCAAGCTCGACCGGAAGACAAGCTGGCACGTATCCGTGCCGAGCAGGCCGGTGGCCGACTGGTGGCGATGGTCGGCGACGGCACCAACGATGCGCCGGCACTGGCCCAGGCCGATATTGGTCTGGCGATGAACTCCGGTACGCAGGCGGCCAAGGAGGCCGGCAACATGGTCGATCTGGACTCGGATCCGGCCAAGCTGCTGGCCGTGGTGGAAGTCGGCAAGCAACAGCTGATCACCCGCGGCGCGCTGACCACCTTCTCGCTGGCCAATGACGTGTCCAAGTACTTCGCGATCTTGCCGGCACTGTTCGCCGCCAGCATCCCGTCGATGGCGGCATTGAACGTGATGCAGCTGTCCAGCCCGCGCAATGCGGTACTGGCTGCGCTGATCTTCAATGCGCTGGTGATCCCGGCCTTGATTCCGCTCGCCCTGCGCGGTGTGCGCTTCCGTCCGGCCACTGCCACCGCGCTGCTGCGGCGGAACATGCTGGTGTACGGCTTGGGCGGCGTGCTGCTGCCATTTGCGGCCATCAAGGCCATCGACCTTCTGCTTGCTCTGGTATTTGGCGCATGAACACCTCCAACACTTCCCCTCGTCGTTCCGGCAACCCGCTGTGGCGGCCGGCCATTGGCCTGTCGCTGTTCGGCCTGCTCGGCACCGGCCTGGTCTATGCGGTGCTGGCGACCGGCATCTCCGGCTCGCTGTTCCCGGCACAAGCCGATGGCAGCCTGATCCGCGATGCCGACGGACAGGTGCGTGGCTCGCTGTACCTGGCGCAGCCGTTCGTTGCCGATGGCTACTTCCAGACGCGTCCTTCGGCTGCCAACTACGATCCGATGGCCGCGGCCGGCAGCAACATGGCGCGCAGCAATTCAGACCTGGTCAAGCGCGTCAGCGAAGCCACTGCTGCCGCAGCAGCGCGCGAGAAGATCGATCCGGCCACCGTGCCTGGCGATCTGGTCACGCAGTCGGCCAGCGGCTTGGATCCGGAGTTGTCGCCTGCTGCCGTACAGGTGCAGGTGGCGCGTGTGGCCGCTGCACGTGGTTTGCCGCTGGCACAGGTGCAGGCGCTGGTTGATGCACAGCTGCAGGACCGCCAATGGGGCGTGTTCGGGCAACCGCGCATAAATGTAATCGCCCTCAACCAGGCACTGGATTAGGCCGCGCATGCGCCGTGATGTCGGCCGCACCAGCAACAGCGCACAATCGTGGCCATGAACGACTCCCGTAGCCGCCAGGCCGATGCCTTGGCCGAGGCCTTGCAACGCGATGCCGGTGGCAAGCTGACCGTCTTCCTCGGCGCCGCACCGGGCGTGGGCAAGACCTTCAGCATGCTCACCCGCGCCCAGGAACAGCTGCGGCGCGGGGTGGATGTGGTGGCGGCCGTGGTTGAAACCCACGGCCGCAGCGACACCGCTGCCCTGCTCGACGGCCTGCCGCGCATTGCAATGTGCGTACTGGAATACCACGGCCATCAGCTGCAGGAGATGGACCTGGATGCGGTGCTGGCCCGCAAGCCGGCACTGGTGCTGGTAGATGAGTTGGCCCATCGCAACGCTCCCGGCAGCCGTCACGAACGTCGCTGGCAGGACGTGATGGAACTGCTCGATGCCGGTATCGACGTGTGGACCACGATCAACATCCAGCATCTGGAAAGCCTCAACGATGTGGTGATGCGTATCACCGGCGTGCGCGTCAGCGAGACCGTGCCCGACGTGGTGTTCGACCGCCTGCACGACATCGTGCTGGTCGACCTGCCACCGCGCGAGCTGATCGAACGCCTGCAGCAAGGCAAGGTCTACGTGCCCGAACAGGCAGCGCAGGCATTGCAGGCATTCTTCTCGCCGGCCAACCTCACTGCCTTGCGCGAATTGGCGATGCAGGAAGCCGCCGACCGCGTCGACAGCAGCTTGCGCGAGACCCGCGCCGCGCGCGGCGAAGGCAATCTGCCGCTACGCCGCCGCGTAGTGGTCGCCATCGACGGCGGCGGCCAGAGCGAGTATCTGGTGCGGGTGGCGCGGCGCATCGCCGAGCGCCGCGATGCGCCATGGACCGTGGTAACCGTGCAACACCGTCGCCACGACGAGGCTACCCGCCGCGAGATCGACGATGCTTTCGCGCTGGCACGGCGGCTCGGCGGTGATGCCGAGCTGCTGCATGGGCCGGGCATTGCCGATGCGCTGCTCGATTACGCCGCGCACAACGCGGTGTCGTCACTGGTGCTGGGCCGCACCCGCGAGCGGCCGCTGGCACGGCTGTTCAACCAGACCTTGACCCAGCAACTGATCCAGCGCGGTGCGCACTACGAAATCACCATCATCAGCACCCCGCAGGCGCGCGCCAATGCACGTCGCTTCGGGCTGTCGCTTGCGCCCGACAGCTGGGGCAAGGATGCAACGACTGCAGTGCTCGCCACCGCCGGCGCCTGCTTGGCGGCATGGCTGGGTGAACACTGGATAGGCCTGAGCGATCTGGCGATGGTGTTCATCGTCGCGGTAGTGCTAGTGGCCGCGCGTACCCGAATGAGTGCGGCGGTGCTGGCAGCGACGCTGTGCTTTTTGGCCTACAACTTCTTCTTCATCGCACCGCGCTTCACCTTTGCGATCAGCGCGCGGCAAGGCGTGATCACCGTCTTCCTGTTCCTCGCCGCTGCGCTGGTCGCAGGCCGGCTTGCATCACGTCTGCGCATGCAGGTGGTAGCGCTGCGCGCGGCCAATCGCCATGCCAATGTGCGGCAGACCTTGGGCCGGCAATTGGTCGGCGCTACCGACAACGCCCAAGTTGGGCACGCCGGCCGTGTTGCCTTGGAACAAGCACTGGATGCACCGGCATGGGTGCGGCTGGGCGATGACATCAGCACCAGTGGCACGGCTGCACCGGGCGACACCGATCTGGCCGCCGCCGACTGGGCACTGCGCCATGGGCAACCGGCCGGCCGCTTCACCGATACATTGGCCGGCGCCGACTGGTGGTTCCTGCCACTGCTCGACGGCGAGGCACACGCGATCGGCGTAGCCGGGCTTCGCTTTGACCATCAGCATCCACGCCTGGCCCCGGAACAGCGCCAGTTGGTGGAAGCGATGGCCGACGACATCGCCCAGGCGGCATTGCGCACGCGCTTGGTAGCTGACTTGGAAACCGCGCATCTGCATAACGAAACCGAGCGTCTACGATCTGCCCTGTTGTCCTCGGTCTCGCATGACCTGCGCTCCCCGCTGGCGGCGATGATTGGCTCCGCCGACAGCCTGTCCAACTACGCCGATGCGATGGATGCCAGCGATCGCCGCGCCCTGCTCGACACCATCGTGGTCGAGGGCGAGCGGCTGGACCGCTACATCCAGAACCTGCTCGACATGACCCGGCTCGGCCACGACGGGCTCAAGCTCAACCGTGACTGGATAGGCGTGGATGAGCTGATCGGCTCGGCCGCACGCCGCCTGCAGCGCTACCAACCGGACGTACGCCTGCAGCTGGATATCCCAGCGGACATGACACCGATCTGGGTGCACCCGGCGCTGGTCGAGCAGGCGGTATTCAATGTGATGGAGAACGCCGCCAAGTTCTCGCCACCGGGCGTGCCGGTGGAAGTGCGCGCTCGCCAGCAGGCCAACGAACTGCGCATCGAGGTGATCGACGCCGGCCCCGGCATTCCCGATGCCGAGCGCTCGCGCATCTTCGACATGTTCTACAGCGTGGAGCGCGGCGACCGCGGCCGCCAGGGCACCGGTCTGGGCTTGACCATCTGCCAAGGCATGATCGGCGCCCACGGTGGCAGCGTTGAAGCGCTGCCGGGACGCGACGGACGCGGTACCCTGATCCGCATGACCCTGCCCCTGCTCCAGCCACACCCCGAGAGTCCGCGCGATGACGGCTGAAACGCCGGCCATTCCGCCGCCGCGCGTGCTGGTGGTCGATGACGAAGTGCAGATCCGGCGTTTCCTGGATATTTCGCTGCGCGCGCAGGGTTATGCGGTCAGCCAGGCCGCCAACGGCGCCGAAGGCCTGCAACGGCTGGCCGAGGATGGCGCCGATCTGGTGGTGCTGGATATCGGCCTGCCCGACATGGAAGGCCACGACGTACTGGCAGAGCTGCGGCAATGGAGCCAAGTGCCGGTGATCATGCTCAGTGTGCGCGCCGGTGAAGCCGAAAAGGTCCGCGCCTTGGACAACGGCGCCAACGACTACGTGACCAAGCCGTTCGGCACCCAGGAGTTGATGGCGCGGGTGCGTGCCCTGCTACGCAGCCGCAGCACCGATAGCGAAGGCCAGGTGCCGGTGTTTGATGACGGCCGCCTGCATATCGACCTGTCGCGCCGCGATGTACGTGTGGATGGCGAAGCGATTGCACTGACCCGCAAGGAATACGCGTTGCTGGCCCTGCTGTTGCGCAATGCCGGGCGGGTAGTGACCCAGCCGCAGATCCTGCAGGAAATCTGGGGACCAACGCACCGGCACGACACGCATTACCTGCGCATCCTGGTGGGGCGATTGCGGCACAAGCTGGGCGATTCAGCACTGGAGTCGCGCTATCTGTTTACCGAGCCAGGAGTTGGTTTGCGGTTTGGTGGGACATAAAGGCTGTGGTGGTTGTGGGAGCGGCGTCAGCCGCGAAGCTACTGAAACAACAGCCGCCAGCTAGTCTCGAATTGCAGCCCGTCTAGAACTGAGGCAGCAGTGGCTTCGCGGCTGAAGCCGCAGCCACAAAACCAAAAACAAAGAAAGGCCCCCCACCCAGCGCGCGGACAGCCTTTCGTGCAACGGCAACAATCCCTAACAAACCCAGTTCGGTCCCCGCCGGCAACACCTGCAGCAACTGCTCGCGGAACACGCCCTTGATCCGCTCCAGCGCCACTTCGTCATTGGCCTCGAAGCGCAGCACCAGCACCGGCGTGGTGTTGGAGGCGCGCACCAGACCCCAGCCATCGCTGAAGTCGGCCCGCAGGCCGTCGATCGTCGAGATGCGCGCGCCTGCGAACGGCGAGTCCTCCACCTGCGCTGCGGCCACGATCAAGGCCACCTGCGCATGCTGGGTACCTTCTTCCACTTCCACCTTCAGCTCCGGCGTGGACACCGCATCCGGCAGCTCGTTCAATACCTCGGACGGTTCTTCATCACGCTGCGCCAGAATCTCCAGCAGGCGCGCCGCCGCGTACAGGCCATCATCAAAGCCGTACCAGCGCTCCTTGAAGAAGAAGTGGCCGCTCATCTCGCCGGCCAGCTCGGCATCGGTCTCGCGCATCTTGGCCTTGACCAGCGAATGCCCGGTCTTCCACATCATCGGGCTGCCGCCGTTGCGCAGGATGTAGTCCGACAACTTGCCCGTGCACTTCACGTCGTAGATGACCATCGCGCCGGGGTTGCGGGCCAGCACATCGGCAGCGAACAGCATCAGCAGGCGGTCGGCAAAGATGATCTTACCGTCCTTGGTGACCACGCCCAGGCGGTCGCCATCCCCGTCGAAGGCCACACCGAGGTCCGCGTCGAAACGCTTGACCATCTGCACCAGGTCTTCGAGGTTGTGCGGGTCGCTGGGGTCCGGGTGGTGGTTGGGGAAGTTGCCATCCACCTCGCAGTACAGCGGAATCACCTCGGCCCCGATGGCCTCCAGCAACTGCGGCGCCACCGCGCCGGCCACGCCATTGCCGGCATCGGCAACGATCTTGAGCGGGCGGTCCAGCTGCACGTCGTCGGCGATGCGCTGCACGTAGTCGTTGATGACCTCGCGCTGCTGCAGGCTGCCTTCGCTGTCGGCATGCTGCAGGCGGCCTTCCTGGATGCGCTTGTACAGATCTGTGATGGCATCGCCGGACAGCGTCTCGCCACCGATGACGATCTTGAAGCCGTTGTAGTCCGGCGGGTTGTGGCTGCCAGTGACCGCAACGCAGCTGCCTGCGCGCAGGTGATAGCTGGCGAAGTACACAACCGGAGTCGGTGCCATACCGATATCGATCACATCGCAGCCAGCGCGGCGCAGGCCAGTGATCAAGGCATCGGCAAGCTCCGGTCCGGACAGACGACCGTCGCGGCCCACCACCACATCGCGCAGGCCCTGTGCCTGCATTTCGCTGCCGATGGCCTGACCGATCAGCGTGGCGACACTTCCATTCAACTCGGTGCCAAGCACGCCACGGATGTCGTAGGCGCGGAAAATGACTGGCAATACCGCGTCGGCACCCGGCTCAGCGCGCGCTTGCGGCGCATCGCCCGCGCGCGCATTGGCCGAAGCCGGTAGCGGCTGCGGGTCCTGCTGCAGTGCTTCCTGCAAGGTCAGACCACCATCGTCGGCCTGCACGGTGTTCTTGCGCAGGACCGGCAGATTCGCCAAACGCTTGCGCCCCAGCAGCAACAACAAAGCAGTGGCCAGCAGCAACAGCGCCACGATGGCGCTGGCAATCACCCCCAGGCCCATCGCACCGGTGTTTGCATCCGGCAGCTCGGCAACAACGCGCAGACCGGTGTCGCCAACCGGGCGCGCCAGTGCATCGGCGCTGTTGCCCAAGTTGGTTGCGCCTTTCTGGACGATGGTAAAACCGCCCTGACGCAGCCCGAGGAAGGCACTGCTCGGCGAATCAATGCCATCAAACACGGAGGTAAGCCGGGTCAGCGACTGGCGGATGTAGACCACCGCCGGCTTGCCCTGCAGCAGCACCGGTGCGGCCAGACCCAGTCGCGGGCTGCCGCCATCGCGAACCACCAGCGCCACCGGCTGGCCGGTGGCCATCGCCTGCTCCAGCAGGGCCAGCCGCGAGTAGCCGAACGCCGCTGGCTCGGCATAAGCCTCGACCAAGCTGGCGTCGAGAACCTGCGCGTCTTCCACGCCGGTCCACTTGTCACGTACCGCCAAGGCGACAGCGGCTGCATCACCGCTGGCCAGCGCGACTTTCACCGGCTCCAGCGCCAGCTGCTTGCCGAACTGCGCGGTCTGCGCGGCCAATGCCTGTTGCACGCCGGTCACGGCCTGATCGCGGGATTGCTCAAGCCCGGCACTGGTACCGGACTGCATCCATTGATCTACCGCGCTCCAGCCGAACCACCCGGCCAACAGCAGCAGCAGTACCGCCAGCAGTGGCGTTGATCGACCCAGCGCAGGACGTGGTCGCCCGCTCTCGTTGCCTTGGCTCATCGTGCGTTCCCCCTGTCAGCGCACCCCGGTGTGGCCGAATCCACCCGTTCCACGTGCACTGTCGATGAAAGTATCTACTACCTGCAACGTTACGCGTGCAATCGGCATCACCACCAACTGCGCGATCCGGTCGCCCGGTTCGATGGTGAAGGCGTCGCGGCCGCGGTTCCACACGCTGATCAGCAGTGGTCCCTGGTAATCGGCATCGATCAGGCCGGTGCCATTTCCGAGCACGATGCCGTGCCGATGACCCAGTCCGGAGCGCGGCAGAACCACCGCGCACAGGCCCGGATCGGCGATATGGATCGCGATGCCGCTGGGCAGCAGCGCCGCATCGCCCGGCTCCAACGTCAGCGGTGCTTCGGTCGCCGCACGCAGGTCCATGCCGGCGCTGGCCTCGGTGGCGTAGGCCGGCAACGGCCAGCTGTCGCCGAAGCGCGGGTCCAGCAATTTCACCTGCAAGGGCTGCAGTCCATTACTCATGCGTCCAACCTCTCGGCAATCAAATCCAGTAATTGTTCGGCCAGCTGGGTCTTGGCGGTGCCCGGGAACTCGCGCAGGCCGCCGTTCCAGTAGGCCACGGCCGCGTTCTGGTCACTCTCAAAACCATTGCCGGCAATGCCGACCTGGTTGGCGATGATCAGATCCAGATGCTTGTCTGCCAGCTTGCCGCGCGCGTACTTCTCCACATCGTGGGTTTCAGCGGCAAAGCCCACCACCAGCTTCAAGGCCTGCTCGTGCACGGCTACTTCGGCGAGGATGTCGGCGGTACGCACCAGCTCCAGGGTCAGGGTCTGGGTGCCGGCGGTCTTCTTCAGCTTCTGCGGTGAGACCTGCCGCGGGGTGTAATCGGCCACGGCGGCGGCACCGATGTAGATATCAGCCGGCAAGGCGCCGAGCACGGCATCGCGCATCTGCGCGGCCGAGCGCACATCAATGCGCTGCACGCCGGCCGGGGTGGCCAGCTGCACCGGGCCGCTGACCAGCACCACCTGTGCGCCCTGACGGGCGGCGGCGGCGGCCAAGGCATAGCCCATCTTGCCGCTGGAACGGTTGCCGACGTAGCGCACCGGGTCCAGATCTTCGTAGGTGGGACCAGCACTGATCAGTACGCGCATGCCG
The DNA here is from genome assembly GCF_056759995.1 of Stenotrophomonas sp. STEN030. Classification (NCBI taxonomy): domain Bacteria; kingdom Pseudomonadati; phylum Pseudomonadota; class Gammaproteobacteria; order Lysobacterales; family Lysobacteraceae; genus Stenotrophomonas; species Stenotrophomonas sp. STEN030. The sequence goes on from NZ_JBRREB010000021.1 coordinate 11,869, forward strand.
TTCAGCCGGCCCGGCTTGGCCGACGCCTGCGGGGCCACATTGCCGGCAAGCGCGGCAATGATGGTCGGTGCCTCGCTGACCCGACCGGGGCCGGATTCACCCTCGGCCAGCGGGCCATCTTCCGGTCCGATCACCTGCACGCCGCGCTCGCGCAGCAATGCCATGTTGGCCTGGGTGGCCGGGTGCAGCCACATGCGATGGTTCATTGCCGGGCACACCGTCAGCGGTGCCGTGCTGGCCAGACACAACGTGGTCACCAGATCGTCGGCATTGCCGTGCGCCAGCCGCGCCAGCAGATCGGCAGTGGCCGGGGCGATGATGATGCGGTCGGCCCAGCGCGCCAGTTCGATATGGCCCATGGCCTGCTCGGCAGCACTGTCCCACAGGGTGGTGCGGGTGGGATGGCCGGACAGCGCCTGGAAGCTCAGCGGAGTGACGAACTGCTGCGCACCAGCCGTCATCGCCACCTGCACGGTGGCGCCGGCATCACGCAGCCTACGCACCAGCTCCAGCGACTTGTACGCGGCGATGCCGCCGCCTACGCATAGCAGCAGCTTCTGTCCTTCCAAGGGGCGGGAAGTGGGGGAAACGCTGGTCACGGATGGGGATTCCTAGGTACAGAAGAAGGGTTAGCTTAACCGAAGGCTTTGTTACGCCTGATCCAGTTTTTGGCAAATGGCGGTGAATCTGCCACTCATGCATATCCGTGATTGGCCCAGCGCTGAACGCCCGCGCGAAAAATTATTGGCACGCGGCGCGGCCGCACTTTCCGATGCTGAACTGCTGGCGATCTTCCTCGGCTCGGGCCTGCGCGGACGTGATGCGGTGCAGACCGCGCGCGAGCTGCTGCAGGCGCATGGCCCGCTGCGGGCGCTGCTGGACCGCAGCGCGCCGCAACTGGCCAAGCTGCCCGGGCTTGGCCCGGCCCGCGCCTGCCAGCTCAGCGCCGCGCTGGAACTGGGCCGGCGCCATCTGGCCGCCGGGCTGGAGCGCGGCGATGCACTGACCGACCCGGCCGCCGCCGGCCGCTACTTCGCCCAGCGCCTGCGCCACCGGCCGCAGGAGGTGTTCGCGGCGCTGTTCCTGGACAACCGGCATCGGGCTTTGGCCTTTGAAGAGTTATCCACAGGAACGGTAGACAGCGCCGAGGTACATCCGCGTGAAGTCGTCCGCCAGGCCTTGGCCCACAACGCTGCAGCGGTGATCGTCGGCCACAATCACCCGTCCGGGAATCCTGAACCGTCGGCGGCCGACCGCGCCATTACCACGCGGCTGCAGCAGGCCCTGGCGCTGGTGGATATCCGCCTGCTGGACCATTTCGTGATCGGCGACGGCGCGCCGGTGTCGCTGGCCGCGCGTGGCTGGGTCTGAACGGCTCAGCCTGAACCACCCCGCCCGGACCCCGCTCCCCGAATCCGCCCGGCCGCGGACGTAATGCCACATGCCTGCTGGCGGGCGCAGTCTTTCTGTTTTTTTGACATTGCTGACCCCTGCCAGCGGCCCGCAGGCGGCCGTGACGCAGGTCAGGTAAAATGGTCAGTTCCGCGCTTCAAGCAGAATAGTCACGTGAAAGCCCAACTCCGCGCCCTCATCGGCCAAGGCATCGAAGCCTTGCGCGCCAACGGCACTTTGCCTGCCGACACCCTGCCGCCGGATTTCGTGGTCGAACGACCCAAGACCCGCGAACACGGTGATTTCGCCACCAACGCCGCCATGCTGCTGGCCAAGGCCGCGCGCAGCAATCCGCGCGCCGTTGCCCAGGCGCTGCTTGCCGCGTTGCCGGCCAGCGACGACATCGTCAGTGTCGAGATCGCCGGCCCTGGCTTCATCAATTTCAAACTCTCGCCGGTGGCTTACCAGCGCGAAGTGGTCAGCGTGCTCAAGGAAGCCGAAGACTACGGCCGCAACCTGAGCGGCAACGGCCGCAGCGTCGGCGTCGAATACGTGTCGGCCAACCCGACCGGTCCGCTGCATGTCGGCCACGGCCGCGCTGGTGTGATCGGCGATTGCATCGCCCGCGTGCTGGAAGTCAACGGTTGGAACGCCAAGCGCGAGTTCTATTACAACGACGCCGGCGTGCAGATCGAAAACCTGGCCAAGTCGGTGCAGGCACGTGCGCGCGGCTTCAAACCGGGCGACGAGCAATGGCCGGCGGAAGCCTATAACGGCGACTACATCGGCGACGTGGCCAAGGCCTACCTGCTGGGTGAGACCGTGGACCTGGAAGGCAGCCAGATCGTCGGCGCCAAGGATGCCGAAAACCTGGAAGAAGTGCGCCGCTTTGCGGTGGCCTATCTGCGCAACGAGCAGAACCTGGACCTGGCCGCATTCGGCGTGGATTTCGACATCTACTTCCTGGAAAGCTCGCTGTACAAGGACGGCAAGGTTGCCGAGACCGTGCAGCAGCTGATCAGCTCCGGCCACACCTATGAGGAAGGCGGCGCGCTGTGGCTGCGCTCCACCGATTTTGGTGACGACAAGGACCGCGTGATGCGCAAGTCCGACGGCACCTTCACCTACTTCCTGCCGGACGTGGCCTATCACCTGAGCAAGTGGCAGCGCGGTTACGAACGCGCCATCACCGAACTGGGCGCCGACCACCACGGCTCGCTGGCGCGCGTGCGCGCTGGCCTGCAGGCACTGGACCTGGGCATCCCCAAGGGCTGGCCGGAATACGTGCTGCACCAGATGGTGACGGTGATGCGCGGCGGCGAGGAAGTGAAGCTTTCCAAGCGTGCCGGCAGCTACCTGACCCTGCGCGACCTGATCGAAGAAGTGGGCAGCGATGCGGTGCGTTGGTTCCTGATCGCGCGCAAGCCCGATTCACAGCTGACCTTCGACATCGACCTGGCTCGCCAGCAGAGCAGCGACAACCCGGTGTTCTACGTGCAGTACGCGCATGCCCGCGTCTGCTCGTTGCTGCGCCAGGCGCAGGAGAAGGGCCTGGACTACAAGCAGGCCGAAGGTCTGGCCGCGCTGTCGCGTCTGGGCGACGACACCTCGCTGGAACTGATGAACGAAATCTCGCGCTACCCGGAAGTGGTGGAAGCGGCCGGCATCGCGCTGGAACCGCATCAGGTCGCGCAGTATCTGCGTGAATTGGCACACGCTTTCCACACGTGGTATCACGGCACCCCCGTGCTGGTGGATGATGCCGCTGAGCGCAACGCCAAACTCACCTTGGCCAGCGCCGCACGGCAGACCCTGGCCAATGGCCTGAGCATCCTGGGCGTCAGTGCCCCGGAAAAGATGTAAACACCTGGAGACGCAGTAGACATGGCAGCACGACGCGGCAAAACCCAAGCCCGGCGCAACAACGACAATGGCACGCCCGGCTGGGTGTGGCTGGTTGCCGGCGTGGCGATTGCGGCGGTGGTGTTCCTGGCGGCGCCCAACCTGTTCAAGAAGGACGGCGACGGTTTCCTGCGCGTAGGCCCGCAACCCAACCCGGACGCACAGCCGGCACCGGTCGCTGACGCCGACGTCGACGCCGGGGTGGAATCGAACAAGCCAGCCACGCCTGCCGGTGCCAAGCCGGAGGAAAAGCCAGCCACCCAGTACGACTTCTACACCCTGCTGCCAGGCACCGAAGTACAGATGTCCGACGCCGAGTTGGCAGCAAGTGCCAAGGCCGAGGAACAGCGTCGTGCAGCTGCTGCACGCGCGACTGCGGCCGCAACGCCGGCCACCCCGCCGACCGATGCCCAGCGTGCGCAGGCTGCGCTGGAAGGGCGTCCGTTGCCGGCACCGGTGAGCGAGACCACCCGCCAGCCGGCACCGATCAGCGAAACCGCTGCGCGCCCGGCGCAGGTTGCCAGCGTTGCTCCGGCAGCTACGGCCACGGCTCCCAAGACGGCGCCCGCCGCGGCAACTCCTGCTCCGGCTGCGACGGTTGCAACTGCCGCCCCGGCAGCAGCGACCGAGAACGTGCGCTACATCCTGCAGGCGGGCGCATTTGGTGCTTCGGGTGATGCCGAGTCGACCAAGGCCAAACTGGCGATGATGGGTTTGGCTGCACGGGTGGAATCGGCGCAGATCAACGGCAACACCGTGTACCGCGTGCGCATGGGCCCGTATGGCACCGCCAGCGAACTGGCCGAAGCCAAGGCTAAGCTCAACGGCACTGGTCTGCAGGCTATGGCGATCAAGGCGCAGTGAAGTCGCCTACGGCGGCTTCACCCCAAAGTTTGTGAAGCAAACTTTGGGCCCCGTGCCCGTCTTCTCCAAATCCCCGCGCCTGTCGGCGCGCCCCCTTTACAAAAGGGGGGAAGTGAAACCGCCGATGGCGGCTTCACCCCAAAATTTGCTGCGCAAACCTTGGGCCCCACTCCCGTTACAACCACAACCCTGCGCCTGTCGGCGCGCCCCCTTTACTAAAGGGGGCTGTTGCGACTGACAGATCGCTCGAGAAGCTTCTCGATCATCTAAGCCCTGACATCGTTTTGATGTCAGGGCTATTTGTTCGTGCTGTTGTAGCCCGGGTGAGCGCAGCGCATCCGAGACTTTGTTTGCGCGCGGTCGGCAGAGAGCTTCTTCGCGTTGTTTTTGTTCCTGCGAAGAGCAAGAGCACCCCTCCCCAACCCTCCCCTGCGCCTTCGGCGCAAGGGCGGGGGCTGAGAGCGGCGGCGCTGCGAACTGACAGATCGCGGGTTGGGCGGCAGGGGCGGACTGAGTTGCTTCTGGCTGACGCTCAGATTATTTTCCGGCTTCTTGGCAATTCAACCCTGGGGAGGAGGTCTTATGACTGGCAAGAAGATTTCGGGTTTGATCGGCATGGTGGTTGGGGCGGCTTGGTTCGCAGTGAATGTCCGCCACTTCAGTGAAGATGGGTTCGTCGCAATTGCGATGCCGCTGCTCATCTTTGCGCTTGGCCTTGTGTATTTCCTCAGGGCTCGCAGCCAGTCTGCATAACCGCGGGGCAGCCGCCTGAATCCAGCGATACACCAATAAACCGGGCGTAGCCAAGGGAAGGGCTTTGGCTTTGGCTTTGGCTTTGGCTGTTGCCGTTGATCTACCGGGTCCCCTTCCGTAGCGACGGAGCTGACGGACAAGACCCCGCATGGGGCGACGTGCAGGACGCACGTCGTTTTTCGACGATACATGGATGTATCGTCGAAAAATCCCGGCAGCGGAGTGGACCCACGTCGCATAGCGGCGTGGGCGCGGAGGCAGGGTGTGCTTTCTTTGGGCCACCTTTCTTTGCACAAGCAAAGAAAGGTGCGCTCGCGCGCCGCAGGCGGGCGAAAGCTCTGCACCTGCTTTGGCTTTGGCCTTGCATCTGATGCTGGCCCCACCTTCCCATACCGCCAACGCCCCCACAGTGCGAAAATCCAAGTTCCCCGCCCCAAGGATTCCGCAATGTCCAAGACCGCCCTGATCACCGGCGCCACGTCCGGCTTCGGCGCCGCCGCTGTCCGCCGCTTTGCTGCGGCCGGCTGGAAAGTGATCGCCACCGGTCGTCGTGCCGAGCGCCTGCAACCATTGGTGGACGAGTTCGGCGCCGACAAGATCCACGCCGCAGCCTTCGACATCCGCGACGCCGCTGCAATGGACGCCGCTCTGGCCGCCCTGCCGCCCGCTTTCCGCGACATCGACCTGCTGGTCAACAACGCAGGCCTCGCCCAGGGCACCGCTGCTGCCCAGCACGCCAGCCTGGAAGACTGGCGCACCATGATCGACACCAACATCACCGCGCTGGTGACGTTGACTCATCATCTGCTACCCAAGCTGATCGAACGCCGTGGCGCGATCATCAACATCAGCTCCACCGCCGCGCTGTACCCCTACCCGGGTGGCAATGCCTACGGCGGCACCAAGGCCTTCGTCAGCCAGTTCTCGCTGGGCCTGCGTGCAGACCTGCACGGCACCGGCGTACGCGTGACCGCGATCGAGCCGGGCATGGCTGAAACCGAATTTACGTTGGTGCGTACGCATGGCAATCAAGCCGCATCCGATCAGCTGTACGGCGGTGCCAGCCCGATGACCGCGCAGGACATCGCCGAGCAGATTTTCTGGGTGGCCACGCTGCCCGCGCACCTCAACGTCAACCGCATCGAATTGATGCCGGTGAGCCAGTCGTTCGCTGGCTTCCAGGTAGCTCGCAACGCCTGATCGCACGAAGCGCAGCCCTTGGCTGCGCCTCGCGGCAACTCAGTCCAACCAGCCATCACGCTCGCTGTGCAGGATGCGGCCATCAATGCCGCTCATGCGCACTTCCACGCGCTGGTTGCGGGCATTGCGTGCTTCCAGCTTCCAGGTGGCGCCATCGCGCTCCAGCGAGTGGATCTCACGCAGGCCAGCAGCGCCTGCACGGGCCAGGATCTGCTCGCTGCCCAGCAGGGTGCGGCCATCGTGCTCATCGAAGATCTCGCCGGTTGCCGGGTCCACCCAGACTTCGGCGAAGCGGCCATCTGCACGCGCGACATCGGCTTCCCAAAGACCATCATCCTTCTCGATCTCATGGATCTGGGTGTAACCAGCGGCACGCAGCTTCTGCTCGACCTCGGCCATGCCCAGCGACTTGGTCTGTGCATGGGCGCTGGTGCTCAATGCCGCGGCGATGGCGGCGGTGGCGAACAATGACTTCAACATGGGGGAGTTCCTTGAGTGCTGCCGGATCAGCCCGGCCCGGACAGTCTCCTCCGCCTGACTAACAGCGCCCTAGCCGGGGCTGTTAGTCGATTGTTAGGCGGGCACGCCAATACTTGCAGCATGTTTTCCTCCCGCGCCCTCATTGCCCTGGCCTGCCTGTCCTTGCTGATGGCCGGCACGCCGCTGGCCATCGCCCACGGCCAGGACGCCGCACAGCAGACCGCGCGCCAGGCCTTGAAGCAGGGCCGCTACGTGCCGCTGGAAAACATCGTGCGCGATGCGCTGAAGCGACATCCCGGCAAGCTGCTGGAAGTGGAACTCGACGACGGCATCTACGAAGTGGAGATCCTGCGTGCAGACGGCGTGGTCGTCGAGCTCGACTATGATGCCCGCAGCGGCGCCCTGCTGAAGACCGAACTGGACGATTGATGCGGATCCTGTTGGCCGAAGATGACCTTGAACTGGCCAGCCGCCTGCAACCCTTGCTGGAGCAGGCCGGCTACGTGGTCAGCCACGTCAGCGATGGCCGTGAAGCCGAGGAACTCGGCCAGATCGAGGAACTGCAGGCAGCCATCGTCGACCTCGGCCTGCCCGGCTTGGATGGGCTCAGCGTGATCGAGCGCTGGCGCGGCAACGGCCGCGACTTCCCGGTGCTGGTACTGACCGCACGCGGGCGCTGGCACGACAAGTTGGCCGGTTTCGATGCCGGTGCCGATGACTACCTGACCAAACCTTTCCAGGCCGATGAGCTGATCCTGCGGCTGCGGGCGCTGATCCGCCGCAGCAATGGCCACGCCAGCGCGCAGCTGAGCTGTGGGCCGTTGCAGCTGGAGATCAATGCCGGGCGTTTCCTGCTGGATGGACAGCCGTTGGCACTGAGCCCGCAGGAGTTCCGCCTGCTCAGCTATTTCATCCACCATCCGGGCAGCGTCGTCAGCCGTGAACGCTTGGGCGAGCAGGTCTTCGACGGCGGCCATGATCCGGATTCCAATGCTCTGGACGTGTTGCTGGGGCGGCTGCGGCGCAAGCTTGGTGTGGACATGATCCAAACCGTGCGCGGCCAGGGCTGGCGCTTGGTCGCACCGGCATGAAGACGCTTTCGCTGCGCGCGCGCCTGCTGCTCGCCGGTGGCCTGGGGCTGGTACTGGTCTCGGTGCTCGCCGGCGTATTGCTCGGACGCTTGTTCGAGCAGGCCGCGCGCGACAACCTGGACACGCAGCTGGAGCAGGACCTGCTGACCGTACTGGCACAGGCCGAGATCGATGCCAGCGGCAAGCTTGCGCTACGTCAGGAACCCAATGACGCCCGCTTCCAACGGGTGTTCTCCGGCGCTTACTGGCAGATCGCCACGACCGATGGGCAGGTGTTGTTGCAGTCGCGTTCGTTGTGGGATGAGAGCCTGCAACCACCAGTTCCAAGGATTCCTACCCAGGCAAGCGGCGTGGACTTCAGCGGTCCGATGCAGCAGCCCCTGCGCGGCCTGACCCAACAGGTGCGTCTGCCGCGCAGCCAGGGTCCATTGCAGGTCACTGTCGCCAGCAATCGCAGTCAACTGGATGCCGATGTCGCCCGTTTCCGCCAGCGCTCGGCGCTGGCGATGGCGGTGTTGATCGCGGCGTGGCTGGCGGTGCTGGTCAGCCAGGTGCAGTTCGGCCTGCGTCCTTTACGCGCGCTTGGCAGGCGCGTGGAGCAGGTGCGTCACGGCGATGCCGCGCAGATCAGCAGCGAGGGGCTTGGCCGTGAAGTGGCTCCGCTGGCCGATGAACTCAACGCCCTGCTGGCCCATCACCAGCGTATGGTCAGCCGCGCGCGCAGCAGCGCGCAGGATCTGGCACATGCGCTCAAGACACCGCTGAGCGTGCTGCATGCCGAGGCCGATGGCAGCGGCGAGCACTGGCGGCAAACCCTGCGCGAGCAAAGCCGGCGCATGCAGGCAAGCATTGATCGCTACCTGGCCGCTGGCATGGCCGCGGACCGGCATCAACGCAGCGCAGTCGCGCCAGTCGCGCAATCGTTGTGCCGACTGATGCAGCGTGTTCACGGCGAGCGCAACATCCGTTTCGTCGCCGACGATATCGATGCGCAGCTGTGCTTTGCCGGGGCGACAGCCGACCTCGAAGAAATGCTCGGCAACCTACTTGACAACGCTGGCCGCTGGGCGGCGCATGAAGTGCGTATCCAGGCGCGTGCAGACAATCAGCAGGTACTGATCGACATCATCGACGACGGCCCGGGCTTGGCCGAGGAAGCGCTGCAACAGGTGCTGCAACGTGGCGTACGTCTGGACGAGCGTGATGGCAGCAGCGGGCTTGGACTGGCGATAGTCGCCGACATCGTCGACAGCTATGGCGGCAGCTTGACCCTGCGCAATACCGGCAGCGGGCTGTGCGCAAGCCTGCAGCTGCCACGGGCCTGAGCGCACATCGAATCAGTACGCCAAAGAAAACGCCGCACAGGCAAGCCTGCGCGGCGTTCGCTGTTTCCTTGCCTGTGCTGATGGATCAGCCCAGCGGTTCGTCCGACAGGTAGGTGTAACCGGTCAGGCCCGCTTCCAGTGCGGCATCCAACTCCGCTGCACGCTCTGCTGACAGATCGGCTGCGGCCACCCGCTCACGGTACGAGGCGCGCAGGTCATCCAGGCTGTAACCAACGTAGTCCAGCATCACGTCGGTGGTATCACCGCGGCGCTGCTGGGTGATCACGTAGCCATCGTCGTCCACCACCACTTCCACCGCATCGGTATCGCCGAACAGGTTGTGGATATCGCCGAGGATTTCCTGGTAGGCACCGACCAGGAAGAAGCCGATGCGGTAGCTCTCGCCGTGGCGCACGGCGTGCAGCGGCAACGAGCTGTCCAGGCTTTCGTTCTCGACGTAGGTCTTGACCATGCCATCGGAATCGCAGGTCATGTCGGCGATCACGCCGCGACGCTCGGGGCGCTCGTTCAAGCGCTCGATCGGTACGATCGGGAACACCTGGTCGATTGCCCAGGCATCCGGAATCGACTCGAACACGCTGAAGTTGACGAAGTACTTGTCGACCAGGCGGTCGTTCAATTCGTCCAGCGCCGGACGATGGCTCTTTTCGTCATAGCTCAGGCGCGCGCGCACGCCGTTGGCGATGGCATAGAACAGGTCGTCGATGCGCGCACGCTGCGGCAGGTCGATCTGGCCCAGTGCATAGGCGCTCAAGCCTTCGGCGTGGAAATGCTGGGCTTCCTGGAACAGCTCCACCGCCGGGCGCTGGTCGAGTTCCTCGTGGATCTCGCGCAGATGACGGATCGCCGCTGGCTCGTCGTCATGCGCTTCCGGCACGCGCCCTTCGGCTGCCTGTTCGACTTCCGACACGTTGGCGATCAGCACCGCGTGGTGCGCGGTCATTGCACGGCCGCACTCGGTGATGATGCGAGGCGGGGTCAGACCATGCGCTTCGCAGGCTTCGGCCAGCGGCTGCACGATGTTGCTGGCGTAGGCATTGAGGCCGTAGTTGATCGAGCAGTAGCTGCGCGAACGGGTGCCTTCGTAATCGATGCCCAGACCGCCGCCGACATCGACGTGGCTGATCTTGGCGCCCAGCTGCGACAGCTCGACGAAGTAACGGGTGGCTTCGCGCATGCCGTTGGCGATATCGCGCACATTGCTGATCTGGCTGCCCATGTGGAAATGCAGCAGGTTCAGGCAATCGGCGTACTCGGTGTCGCGCAGGGCCTTCCACAGGTCCAGCAGCTGGCGCGGGGACAGGCCGAACTTGGCCTTGTCGCCGCCGCTGTTCTGCCACTTGCCGGCGCCCAGCGAAGCCAGACGCATGCGCACGCCCAGGCCCGGCATCACGTCCAGCGCCTTGGATTCCTCCAGCACCAGCTTCAGCTCGGACGGCTTCTCGATGACGATATAGGTCTGCAGGCCGAGCTTGCGGCCGATCAGGGCCAGGCGGATGTACTCGCGGTCCTTGTAGCCGTTGCAGACGATCAGCCCGCCCGGCCGGCTCAGCGCCAGCACCGCCATCAGCTCCGGCTTGGAACCGGCTTCCAGGCCGAAGCCCTCGCCGTGGTGGCTGGCCAGCGTGCCGGCCACGCCACGGTGCTGGTTCACCTTGATCGGGTAGACCGCGGTATAGCCGCCGGCGTAGTCCCAGTCGGACTGGGCCTGGGCGAACGCCGCCTGCAGCTTGCCCAGGCGCTGGCCGAGGATGTCCGGGAAGCGCACCAGCAACGGCAGTTTGGCGCCGGCAGCACGCGCCGAATCGACAATCTGCGGCAACGACACCGCCGCGCCTTCGGCGCCAACGGGACGGACCACCAAGTGGCCTGCGGTATCGACGTCGAAATATCCGTCGGACCAGTGCGGAATCGAATAGGTCTTGCGGGCCTGTTCGAGGGACCAATCGCTCATCGGCGTAGCAACTCTCAGCTGTGGATAAATAAGGACGCGCATTCTAACGCTAGCGGGGCAAGGGTCCGTTACAATCCGCGCCCGCGCCCTCACCCCAGCCTGACTGAATCGGGGTTCCGGGCCAGATTACGGGTGAAACCCTGCTGTGGCAGGCTCACCGCTGCCCTCATCCGCCCCTTTGGGGCACCTTCTCCCGCCCGCGGGAGAAGGGAAAAGTCCATTGCACCCAGGAATCATCATGACCTCCAACGAAAACTGGTTCATCGAACACTTCCAGCCGACCGGTTCGGCTATTGGTTTCCGCATCACCGGCAAGCTGGACGAGGTGCAGTCGCCGTTCCAGAAGATCGAGATCTACGACAGCACCGACTGGGGCAAGTTGATGGTCATCGATGGCGCCATGATGCTGACCACCAAGGACAATTTCTTCTACCACGAGATGATCAGCCACCCGGTGCTGTTCACCCACCCGGCGCCCAAGCGCGTGGTGATCATCGGCGGCGGCGATTGCGGCACCCTGCGCGAGGTGCTCAAGCACCCGGGCGTGGAAAGCGCCACCCAGTGCGATATCGACGAGCAGGTCACCCGCATGGCCGAGAAGTACTTCCCGGAACTGTGTGAATCCAACGGCGACGTGCGCGCCGAGCTGCTGTTCGACGACGGCGTGGCCTATATGGCCAACTGCGCCCCGGGCAGCGTGGACGTGGTGATCGTGGACTCCACCGACCCGGTTGGCCCGGCCGAAGGCCTGTTCAACAAGGCCTTCTTCGAAAGCTGCTTCCGCGCCCTGAAGGACGACGGCCTGCTGGTGCAGCAGAGCGAGTCGCCGCTGGCCCTGCTGGAGCTGATCAAGGACATGCGTTCGGAAATGGGCAAGGCTGGCTTCCAGTCGTTCAAGACCCTGCCCTTCCCGCAGCCGTGCTACCCGACCGGCTGGTGGTCGGTGACCGTGGCCAGCAAGCAGGCCGGTTTCGGCTTCGGCTTCCGCGAGGCCGATTCGGCCGCCAAGCCGTTCGACACCCTGTACTACACCGCGCCGCTGCACACCGGCGTGCTGGTCAGCCCGCCGTTCGTGGCCAAGGCACTGGGCGAATAAGCCCGCTGCCAGCGCTGTGAACCAAACCCCGCGCCCGCAACGGCGCGGGGTTTTTCGTTCAGGGCCCGGCGCGGCGCACACGCCCCTGGCGGTGACAACCGCGTGATCGCAACAATCATTTCCGTCACAAGATTCCTACATTTTTTTTACATTCAGCAATTCATGGACTGTGCAGTTTTATAATTGCCGCACATCCCCGCCCACCCAGGGCACGTTAGACCGGCTTTGCAAGACGCTTTCCGCGCCATGCCCGCGTCAGGAAGGTTTTGATGAACACATTGCCCAACTTCGACGGCGAACACGCGGTTGTTCCCGCCCACCATCTGCTCAAGCGTGGCGAACGCCTGCTGGAGCCCGATGTCTACCGCACCGAACTGGACGGTCGCCCGGCGGTGGTCAAGGATTACCGCCGCTATCAAGGCACCCCCTTGTCGCCGGTGGCGCGCCTGTTGGTGCGCCGCGAAGCCAAGGTGCTCAAGCGCCTGCAGGGCTGGAAGCACGCCCCGGCGCTGCTGGGCACCTTGGGCGGGTTGGCGCTGGGCATGGAATTCATCCCCGGCGATACCTTGAGCGCCGGTGTGCAGGGTGTGAGCCAGGAAGTCTTCGACCAGCTGCAGAACGCCTTGGCGCGCCTGCACGCGGCCGGCATTACCCACAACGACCTGCATGGCACAAATGTGGTGGTCAGCGCCGGCGTGCCGGTGCTGCTGGATTTCACCTCGGCGCTGCGCTCACCACGCTGGCTGCGCAACTGGCCGATCTCGCGCCAACTGCGCCGCAGTGACATGAAAAACCTGGTGAAGATGCGCCAGCGTTTGACTGGTCAGAAGCCCAGTGCCGAACAGGCCGCGGCACTGGCCGAGCCGGGCTGGGTGCAGGCGGTGCGGAATGCGTGGAAGCGGTTGTACCGGCGGATCAAGGGCTAAGGCCAAAGCTACCCCAACCCTCCCCTCCGCCTTCGGCGCAAGGGAGGGAGCAGAGCTTGGCCCCCTCCCTTTGGCGCAGCCAAGGGGAGGGCTGGGGAGGGGTGCTCTAAAGCTCTAAAGCTTCAAAACCCCAAACCCCCAAACCCCAAACCTCAAAGCGCATCGCCATCCAGCTCGCCGGTGCGGATTCGCACCACGCTGCCCAGGTCGTACACGAATACCTTGCCGTCGCCGATCTTGCCGGTGCCAGCAGCCTTGACGATGGCTTCCACCACTTCATCGGCCTGCGCGTCGGTCACGGCGACCTCGATCTTCACCTTCGGCAGGAAATCGACCACGTACTCGGCACCGCGATACAGCTCGGTGTGGCCCTTCTGCCGACCAAAGCCCTTGACCTCGGTGACGGTGATACCGGCCACGCCGCGTTCGGCTAGCGCCTCGCGCACGTCGTCCAGCTTGAACGGCTTGACGATGGCCATGATCATCTTCATTGGTCGGCTCCTTGGGTGATGCCTGCAGCATACCGTGCAGGCTGACGTGCCACTAGCAAGGTTCCGGACTATCCTTACCATTGGCAATAACGGATACCGATGCCCGCAACCAACAGCCGCCGCCTAGGCTCGGCTCAACCCTGCGGAGAAACCCCATGATCGACCTCAACCACATCGACGAGCTGGCCCGCCGCCTGAGCAGCCTGGTGCCGCCGGGTCTGCGCGAATCGCGCGAAGAACTGCAGGCCACCTTCAAGACCGCGCTGCAGGCCGGGCTGAGCAAGCTGGACCTGGTCACACGCGAAGAATTTGAAGTGCAGCGTGCGGTACTGCTGCGCACCCGTGAAAAGCTCGACGCGCTGGAACACGCCGTCGCCGCCCTGGAAAACCGCGCCTCCGACAAGAACGCCTGAGCGCCGGGCGGTGAGCCTGGCGCTGGTGCACAGCCGCGCCCGCGCGGGCGTGCACGCACCGCTGGTACAGGTGGAAGTACACCTGTCCGGCGGCCTGCCCTTCACCCAGATCGTCGGCCTGCCCGAGGCCGCAGTGCGCGAGTCACGCGACCGCGTGCGTGCCGCCATCATGTGTGCGCAGTTCGACTATCCCGCACGCCGCATCACCATCAATCTGGCGCCGGCCGATCTGCCCAAGGAAGGCGGCCGTTTTGATCTGCCGATCGCACTGGGCATTCTCGCTGCCAGTGGTCAGATCGACCGCAACGCGCTGGCCGATTACGAATTCATCGGCGAACTGGCATTGACTGGTGAACTGCGTGCGGTAGATGGCGCACTGCCGGCTGCCATCTCAGCCGCCGATGCCCAGCGCTGCCTGATCGTGCCGCCGGGCAACGCTGACGAGGCGGCACTGGCTCAGTATGCCGAAGTCAAGGTCGCACGCACCTTGCTGGAAGTCTGCGCCGCACTGGGCGGCAGCAAACAGCTGCCCGATGCGCAGGTGCCGTCCACCGAGCCCGCCGTATTGGCCGACCTCAGCGACGTGCGTGGTCAGCAACATGCGCGACGTGCTTTGGAGATTGCCGCAGCAGGCGGCCATCATCTGCTGTTGTTGGGTTCGCCCGGCTGCGGCAAGACCCTGCTGGCCTCGCGTCTGCCCGGCATCCTGCCCGAGGCCAGTGAAGAAGAAGCGCTGGAATCCGCTGCCATCGCCTCGATCAGTGGGCGCGGTGTTGAACCCAGTCGCTGGCGACAGCGCCCTTACCGTTCGCCGCACCACACAGCCAGCGCGGTTGCCCTGGTTGGCGGTGGCTCGCACCCACGCCCTGGCGAAGTTTCCCTCGCGCACAACGGCGTTTTGTTTCTCGATGAATTACCCGAGTGGAGCCGACATGCCTTGGAAGTGCTGCGCGAACCATTGGAGTCCGGCACAGTCACCGTCTCGCGGGCGGCGCGCAGCATGGAATTTCCTGCACGCTTCCAGCTGGTCGCGGCTATGAATCCCTGTCCCTGCGGCTGGGCAGGTGACAGCAGCGGGCGCTGCCGTTGCTCGGCCGAAAGCATCCGCCGCTACCGCGCACGCATCTCCGGGCCGCTGCTGGACCGCATCGACCTGCATCTGCAGGTGCCACGGCTGGCGCCGAGTGAATTGCGTGGAGATGCAACTACGGGTGAAAGCAGCGCCGAGGTGCGTGCTCGGGTAGTGCTTGCGCGTGCACAACAGCTGGAACGTGCTGGCAAGGCCAATGCACACCTTGGACAGGCAGAGACGTTGCGGGACTGCGGCTTGTCGACTTCCGATGCTGATCTGCTCGAGAGGGCGATGGAGCGATTGCAGCTATCGGCAAGGTCGATGCATCGAATTCTCCGGGTGGCACGGACGATTGCCGACCTTGCCGGGGAAACAGCGATCCAGCGGGCGCATCTGACCGAGGCAATTGGCTATCGGCTGTTGGAACGGGGTGGGGTTGGGGGGGAGAGGTAGGTTGTTGTGGGCTTCGGGGCTTGCCGGAGCTGCTGCAACGGCAAAGGATTTACCCCTCCCCAACCCTCCCCTGCGCTTCGCGCAAGGGAGGAAGCCAAGCTGCGCCCCCTCCCTTTGGCGCAGCCAAGGGGAGGGCTGGGGAGGGGTGAGCTTTCAAAGCACCAGATTCAAGACAAATCCAAGAAATACGTTCACCATCGCCAGCAGCCCCCGCAGAGACCGGCCATGGAACGTATTGAACGCCCCTACTTCCCGATCATCTACGTGCGCGGCTACGCGATGACCCGCGATGAGATCGTCGAAACCACCTCCACGCCGTTCATGGGCTTCGAGGCCGGCTCCACCAAGATGCGTCAGGCGCAGGACGGCAGCATCGTCAAGTTCGTGTTCGAGTCGCCATTGGTGCGCTTGATGAAGGACTACAACTACCGCGATGTCTACGAGTTCGGGGCCGAGCGCCGCGATCGTATCTCGCCACGCTGCATCGTCATCCACCGCTACTACGATCCCGCCGACCCGGCCTTCGGCGATGGCAAGACGCCATCCATCCCCAATGCCGCCGCCGCGCTGGGCAAGCGCATCGAACAACTGCGCGACAGCATATGCGGCAACAACGCAGCCATGCGCAAGGAGTTCCGCGTGTATCTGGTCGCCCATTCGATGGGCGGGCTGATCTGCCGCTGCCTGCTGCAGAATCCGGACGTGGCCAGCGCCGAAGTGCGGGCCATGGTGGACAAGGCCTTCACCTATGCCACGCCGCACAACGGCATCGAGGTCGGCGGCATCAACCTGCCGAACCTGCTGTCGATCAACGACATGAATAATTTCAACCGCAGCAACATGGGCAAGTACCTGAAGGTTCCCAAGGACAAGGTCAATACCTTGGGCAACTCCGGCTTCCCACCCGAGCGGCTGTTCTGCCTGATCGGCACCAACAGCCGCGACTATGCTGCTGCACATGGATTGTCGTCGTTTGCGGTTGGTGCGCTGAGCGATGGCCTGGTGCGTATCGCCAACGCCTATGTTGAAGGCTCACCGCGGGCCTTCGTCAACCGCAGCCATAGCGGTTACTTCGGCATCGTCAATTCCGAGGAGGGCTACCAGAATCTGGTGCGCTTCCTGTTCGGCGACACCTGCGCCACCGCCCAGCTCGATATCAGCGCCCTGCCCTTTCCGCCAGAGATCGAAGCAGCGCGCAAGCGCGGCAAGAAGATTGAATCCTCGTACTACATCGAGGCCACCGTTGCCCCGCGTGGCGCTTACACCTATGAACTGACTTCACGCACCCAGGCCAACCAATGCGCCATCCGACGCGAGTACCGTGACATCTTCGATGCACAGGGCAATCTGTTGAAGGACCAGCGTTCGACCGTGCTGTTCTCGGTGTTCCTGGACAGTAGCAAGATCCTGGCCGGCAGCGAAATCGCCTTCTCGATCGACCTGGCGGTCAGCAATGCCGGCTACCAGGTGGATGGCGCCTTGTTCCTGAAGAACCATATCCCCGGCGAGTACCTGTTCCGCAACACGCTGGTGGTATTCGCAAAACCCGACGACGCAGGCGGTTGGCGCCTGCGCTATGTCTGGAGTGACGACCAATGGGCTGGCGGCCCCAAGAATGAGGCCGAACTGGATACCGCGCGTACCAAGGCCATCGGCATCAACCAGCAGGCTCCGAACATCTTCGCAGTACCGCTGCGGTCAGCCAAAGGCTTCAACGCCGAGTTGAAGCTCTCGCTTTCCGACTGGCAATGATCTCTCACCATGCAAGACGGTGCTGGGTGCTCCGCTAGCGGCAGCCCCCAGTTCGTCGCGCCATTCTCAAGCCAGCGCCGTGGACTGATCCATCTCCTCGCGGAGACTATCGATGAAGACGCTGTCATTCAAATAGGCAACGTTCAAACGTGTCCACGGTGACACCTGTTCCGAGTCGATATTGAAGAACGCACCCGGCGCCAGTACAACGCCGCGTGACAGCAAGCGCGCGGTCAGCGAGCGGGTATCGTCGATGCCATCGAAACGGGCCCATAGATACAGGCTTTGTTCCGGCGTGGCATAGACGGTTGCATCCAGCCGATTCAGCACCTCCAGCCCTTCCGCGGTGGCCGCGCGCACCCGGTCCTGCAAACGCCCTACATGGCGCAGGAAGTTTCCTTCGCGCAGGATCGCCTCAAGCACACGCTCGCCGTACTCGCTGCTGCCGATGTGCAACAGCATCTTCAGGTCAGCCAGTTCTTCGATGTGTGCGTTCTCGCCGGCGATGAACCCGCTGCGCAACGCCGCCGATACCGATTTTGAGAAGCTGCCCACATACAGCGTATTCCTGAACTGCGACAACGAGGACAGGCGGAACGCCGAGTTCGGCTTGAAGTCGGCCATTGCGTCGTTCTCGACAATCAGCACATTGTGCGCCGCTGCCAACTCCAGCAAGCGCTTGCCTACTTCCGGCGACACATCGGTTCCGGTCGGGTTGTGCGCAGTGGTCTGCATGAAGAAAACGCGCGCCTTGCTGGTCTGCAACGCCGCCTCGAACTCAGCCAGATCAGGACCATCTACACGGCGTGTGATTGCAATCGACTTTGCGCCCTGCAACTGCAGTTTGCCAAACAGCGGGTAGTAACCAGGCTGCTCGACCAACACCGTATCGCCTGGCGCGACGTAGCGCCGGATGATCAGGTCCAACGCATGATTGGCGCCAAATGTAGTTACCAACTGTCGCGGCCCCAGCTCCATCCCATGCATGGCCATGCGTCGGATCAGTTGCTGCCGCAACGGCAGGTAGCCATAACGGTTGCCGTAACGGAACAAGCTGCCGATGCCGCTGCGTGCGACCTGTCGATGGAAGCGATCCAGTCGCATATAGGTCAACCAATCAACAGGCGGAAATCCTTCGGCAAGATGTGACCGCCCCGGCTCACGAATCGCCTGCTGGCGCATCATCCACAAGGTATCGATGACCCTGCTGTAACCCACAGGCTCTTCATCGACATCCCGTTCCGGCGGCGCTTCGACGCCACGCACGAAAAACCCCTTGCCATGCTGCGCCTCAACCAGCGCTCGCTCACCAAGCAAGTCAAACGCCGAGATAACCGTATTCTTCGAGTAGCCATTCAATCGTGCGTACTCGCGCAACGACGGCAGCTTGTCTCCAGGCTTCAGCACACCGGCCAGGATCTGACGACCGATGTCCATTGCAACTTTTTCCGCTAATGAAATCTTCCGTGGTTCAGAGCGCATAAAAATCCATACAAATTTCTTCGGGCGCTCACTGTATCTACGCGCCAACACACTCTGTAAAGAGCATAAATAGACATTTCGATATGAACTGGTAGATACGCTTCAGCGTAGTCGCTGTTCGGAAAAACTGTACCTTTCGCCCGTGCTGCTCAGAGCACATTGTGTCCTGCATTTTTTGTAATCCTCGCCGACATTCGGTCGACAGGGCATCCGACGTTGAGCGCAAATCATGCGCACCCAGAAAACGCGTCGCCACTTGGAGCCGCGTCAGCGAAAGCCAACATGCCGCGCAACTCTAACGATGGCATCGGAAGGAACGAAGCAGCGAGAACGCAACCCGTGAACAACGATCCATCCGTGCTGGACGGCCGACACTCTGCCACTTCTGAGCCAGTCGCTTTCGTCGACAACCTTCTGGTGAACGGCACGAGCCTTCTCGTTCCACTAAAAGAGCTTCATCCAGGACAGGTCCGCACTCTCCAGCACATCGCTGACCTTGCGCACCGAACCGGCGGATTCCGCGTCTTTTGCGCGGGCCCATTGCTGCGTGCATGCGTCCAGTTCAGTGCTATCCGCGATGTTCACAGTGCTCGCCTGCAGGTACTTAAGCTTCGAAATCAGCTTATCGGCCTCGTCAATACAATGAATCCAACACTCGCTTCAGGCGGCGGCTGCAAGGATATTGATGCAACTGTACGCGTAGCCGCCGATACAGGTGCATATCTCGAGATTGTAGTGATTGTCGAGGTTCCCTATCGATCCGATGTCCACGTCATCGACAGCGTAATTGCGAAGTTGGCACCGCTGATAGAGCAGCTGACGCACGGCGTGCGAGGAAGAGCTTCCATCAAAGATGTTGCTGATCGCCATTTGTTATGTGCGCAGGTAACAATTGACCCGAGCACCTTCTCGCTTGATCCAGCGTCAGGCCATGCGTTGGCTGGGCGTATCGTCGACCTGCATAATTACACCTGCATCGCCAGGGATCGTGGCAGCGCACGCAATGCGGACATCCTCGCAACGGCGAATTCGGTGCTTTCCGCTATTGACCCTGCAAGCGACAGCACTGGCGGTAGACGAAAGAAATGGACGGCCCGCGACGAACATGGTGTGCCATTGGCCATCTGGTACCGCGACCATCACGGTCATCTGGCTGGGAGGATCTGCCTGCCGGTGCTCACTGAGCAGACGGATCATAACGGTGCAGCGGTGGACACGGACTCGGCACCGGCACCGGCACCGGCACCGGCTGACATTGCTGCCATCAGCCAGTGCAGACAGCTACTCAACTCCGCTGTCGCCGCCATCGGTTTGGCGCAGAGTCTAGCCAACCTGCATGCACATGCTGCCGATGCGATCGCGCGGGGCAATCCCGATCAGTATGCACATGACCTGGCTTTATTGGTTGGTGCTCGCGACAGTGAAATCGTTCGCATCGTGAAGACTCTTATATCCGCGCAGAGCATCCGTAGTGATAAGGCGATCGCTGCGCTTGAAAATCTGCG
Organism: Stenotrophomonas sp. STEN030; assembly: GCF_056759995.1. Taxonomy (NCBI): domain Bacteria; kingdom Pseudomonadati; phylum Pseudomonadota; class Gammaproteobacteria; order Lysobacterales; family Lysobacteraceae; genus Stenotrophomonas; species Stenotrophomonas sp. STEN030. The sequence continues at coordinate 32,041 of NZ_JBRREB010000021.1, forward strand.
GGGGCGGTGATGAACAACCCAGATGAAGCACAGGAAGATCGTGTCCGCATCATCGAGATTGGTCCGCGTAGAGGCCTTGAAAGCCAGCTGAAGTTACTGCCAACCAGCGTTCGCGTGAACATGATCGAATTACTGGAGTCAGCAGGTATCAAGGAGCTCGAGATTGGTTCCTTGACCACATCGCGTTTGGTGTCGCGGATGGCTGATACCGCAGCGGTGTGCGCGCTACTGGGGCCGCCGCCACTCAATCGAATCCGTTCGGTGATGGTTGCCGACATGAAGGGCTTGGACATGGCAGTCGCCGCCGGCTGCCGCGACATCACCATCGCGTCTGCCGCTTCGGATGCGTATTGCCGGGCCAATCTCAACTGCAACATCACCGAGAGCCTGCGCCGTGCCGATGAGATCACCGCGCGTGCTCTGGCCCTCGGCATCCAAGTCCGTGCCACGCTGGCCACGGTCATCCATTGCCCGTTCGGTGGAGCGGTGACGACTGCGGAAGTCATCCGTATCGTCCGCGCGCTCTACGATATGGGCTGCCGTGAGATCAGCCTGTGCGATACCACCGGTAGCGGCAGCCCGGCATCGGTTGGCGTGCTGCTGCGTGCCTGTGCCAGCGAAGTGCCCATCCACCGCTTGGCAACGCATCTCCATGACACCTTCGGCCTGGCAATCGCCAATGTCATCGAAGCATTGGAGCACGGTGTGCGCGCGTTTGACGGTTCCATCTCCGGGCTTGGCGCTGACAGCCACGCACCAGGTGCAGCAGGCAGTCTTGCCACCGAAGATCTGGCCTATCTCTTCTCCGAGCTGGGAATCAACTGCAACGCCGATCTCGATGGCTTGCTACTGGCTGCCGACTACATCGACTGCGTACTTGAGCGCAAAACCGAGTCGCGCGTTGGTCGGGCACTGCGGGCGCGAGGAAGCCAGCGGAAGGACACTGCCAGAATCTGGATTGGATGAGCAACTCCAGTTGTTTCAGTGGATTTGCGGCGGGCCCCAGCTTGCTGGTCGCCGTAGTATCCGGTACCCGCGCGTCGCCGGCCTGATGCTTTGTACTTCGGCGCGCTAGTAGCCGCGCCAGGTCAGTCCAGCATACTCAGTTGCAAGTGGCCGCCAGCCGGCTTGGCCGCCGCTTGCTACGTCTGCGCTTCCATTGGATCGCCACGATTCTGACGCAGGCCATTGCTCCGGCCGCTTGCCACAGTGCCTGACCAACCTCGCATCTGACACGCCATCGCGGATGAAAGTATGATGTGGCGGTCAGCAAGCATAGCGGCCAGCCGACCACCCCGTGCCGGCGCCGAGCGCCGTGGAGAGACTCCCATGCCGCTGCTGTCGAATCCTTGGCCATGCTGGCGGAAGCAGCAGCGCCATCCGCCCGCCCTGCCCCACACCACGCCAGCCTGCATGTCACAGCTGCGTGGCGTCGTCGGCTGCCAGCACTGATGACCGCGCCCAGCTCGCGCCTGATTGATGCCTTCCTCGGCCTGTACAGCGAGTTGAAGCGGCACCTACGGCGGCGTACTGGCGACAACACCCGTGCCGAAGAGGTCATGCAGGAAACCTATCTACGCCTGCTGGAGACCGACAGCCGTCAGCAGCAAGAGCAGATCCGCGACCAGCGCGCTTTCATCTTCCGCGTCGCCGGCAACCTCGCCATCGATGTGGCGCGACGCGAGCAGCGCGCAGGCGGCAGCGGCGAGCCCGATCCGCAGCAGGCCGACCCTGTCGCCAACCCGGAGCGCAACGCCATTGCCCAGGATCGCCTGCGGCAGCTCGACGCTGCCTTGCGCGAGCTGCCGCCCAATGCACGCCTGGCCTTGCTGCTGTTCCGCGTCGACGGCCTGTCGCATGCACTGATCGCGCGCCGCCTTGGCGTATCGGAGAGCATGGTGGCCAAGTACCTGGCGCAGGCACTACGGCATTGCCGCGACCGCCTGGGGCCATCCTGAGGGCGACGATGGAAGATGATCGCTGCCGCCACTGCAACTTTGGCCTTGGCGAAACGTCTTATAGGTAGACAACCCCTCTCTCAGCGCAGCCCCCAGCCACGCCACGATGTTCGACCGCTTCCGAATCCGCAACAACGCGCTCAACGACGAATCCATCCAGTGGGCAATCCGCCTGGGTGCGCGACCGTCTGCGGGCGATAGAGCGGCGTTCGAGCGCTGGTGCCAGCGTTCCCCTGCGCATGCCGAGGCTGCGCGGCAGGCGTTCGCGCTGCTCGACGACGTTGGTAACACCGCGCTTTCGGCCGAGCACCGGCATTGGGTGCAGGCGCTGACGCCGGCGCCGCGCCGGATCAGCCGTCGCGCGGTGCTGGCGGGTGGCTTGTCAGCAGCTGCAATGGCCGGCGTGGTCGGTACTGGTCTATTGGGGCCGGTCAGCGGTGTACTTGCCGACCACAGCACCCGCATCGGCCAGCGGCGGCAGGCGTCGCTTGGCGACGGATCGACCGCCTGGCTCAACAGCGAGAGCGCGTTCTCGCAGGCATTTTCCAACGTCCGCCGCAGCGTCTCGGTAGCCGCCGGTGAACTGCTGTTCGACGTCGCGCCCGACCCGCAGCGGCCCTTCGTGATCGAGAGCCGCGATGGCAGCGTCCATTGCAGCGTCGGCCGCTTTGCCTTGCACCGCGAGCCACGCCGCAGCACGCTGACCGTGGTCTCCGGCCTGGCCGAACTGCGCAACCGAGCCGGCGCCAGTATCGAAATGATCCCCAACCAGCGCGTTGCCTTCAGCGCCGATGTACTTGGCAAGGCTGAGAACGTCGATGCGGGCGCATTGACGGCCTGGGTACGCGGCAAGCTGATCTTCAACCAGCAGAGCGTGGCTGCCATTGCAGGCGAGCTGCAGCGCTATGTGCCGGGACGTATCGTCGTGTTTGGCGAGCCCTTGCAGCAACTGCAGCTCACTGGCGTGTTCGAGCTGGATGACATTGATGCACTGCTGCGCAACATCGCTGCACTGGCCGGGGCGGAACTGATCCGCCTGCCGCTGCTGACCTTGATCCGCTGAGCCACTGAGCCACCGGTAAGCGCTGTAACCCTGCATCAGCCGTAACAGGCAGGTACACAAAGGGCCAGGGAAAAAATTTGCTGCTGACGCTGCAAGTTTCGCCCGCGACGGCCGTCTATAGGAATGAGACTTATTCTCATAAAGTCAACGCCGGTACATCCGCGCGTCCTCTTCCTATTTCCCCGTCGGATCCATGAGCCCTTTCAGCCCTCCTCGTCGTTCTTCGCGACTGCCCGCCCTGCTCGCCGCCAGCATCGCCCTGGCACTCAACGCACCGCTATATGCCGCCGCGCAAAGCAGCAGCGCCAATGGCCCCACCCAAAGCGTCGCATTCGATCTCCCCGCACAGCCCTTGGACAGCGCGCTGACGCGCCTGGCTGACCAAGGCGGCGTGCGCATCCTGTTTGTCTCCAGCGACGTCGGCGGGCTGCAGGGTGCGGCCATCAAAGGCCAACTCAGTGCAGCGCAGGCGCTGGATCAACTGCTGGCCGGCAGCGGACTGGCCTGGCAATGGCGCGAACCCGGCACCGCCGTGGTGACACGCAGCGGCGCCGCGGCCACCGGCGCGAGTACCCCCATCGTCACCGGCACCCTGAGTGTGACCGGCCAGCAAGGCATCGAGGCCACCGGCGCACAACGCGATCTGCGTGGCCAGGACGATGTCTATGATCTGGACCTATCGACGGCGTATCTCGGCCGCACCGAAATCGAACGCTACAAGGGCGCGACGCCCTCGGATCTGCTCAACGGCGTCGCTGGCGTGTTCAGTGGCGATGCCCGCAACAGCGGCGCGCTCGATGTGAACATCCGTGGTGTGCAGGGACCGGGGCGAGTGCCGGTCACCATCGATGGTACCGAACAGGCGGTTACCGCCTGGCGCGGCTACAACGGCATCGGCAACCGCAACTACGTCGATCCCAACCTGATCGGCGGCATGCAGATCTTCAAGGGCCCGTCGCTGACCCGCAACGTCACCACCGGCATCGGTGGCGGCGTGGTGATCAAGACGCTGGATGTGGACGATGTGGTGCCGGAAGGCGAATCGTTCGGCGGCGAGTTCAAGATCGAAGGCAGCAGCAACGCGGTAGCACCCCGTCTGCCTGGCCGGCTTTACACCGGCATGAACCACCGCGACGTGCCGGAACTGGCCACCGGCAGCCCGGCCAACGACCCGACCCTGCGCGTGCAACCGCACACTGGTGGCGGCGGTTACAACGTCTTCGATGGCGAGGACCACGCCTATCGGCTGGCATTGGGCTGGAAGTCGGACACGCTCAGCCTGTTCGGCGCCTATGCCTACCGCGACCGCGGCAATTACTTCGCCGGCAAGCGCGGCGCCGGCTACTACTCGCAGCCGGTGGAGAACATCGGCGCCGGCGACTACATCATCACCATGGCCAGCCGCCTGCGTCCGGGCGACGAGGTGACCAATACCTCCAGCCAGATGGAATCGTGGCTGTTCAAAGCCACCTGGAACCCGACGCCCGACCAGGTGCTGCGCTTCGGCTACCGCGACACGCTGTCGCACTACGGCGAGATCATGCCGTCGCGCATCAACCGTACCGCGCTCGGCCTGCCGCAGTGGTCACTGAGCCGGGTCGATTCCACCGCCTACAACCTGGAATACAAGTGGCAGCCGCAGGGCAGCCGCTGGATCGACCTGTACGCCAACCTGTGGCGCACCGATACCGACAGCAACGCGAACACAGCCGGCAGCTACCCGAACTACTGGAATGCGGTGACCCAGCCGATCGTCATGAACGGCGCGCTGGATGATTCCACCAATACCCGCAACGGCCTGACCCTGAGCAATCTGTTCCGGCTCAGCGATACGCTGGACCTGACTGTCGGCGGTGACTTCCAGCACGAGAAGCTGCGCTCGCATGATGAGTACATCGGTCCCTCGGCGGCGTGGCGCATGTTCCCGCGCGCCGGCCGCCGCGAGGAATGGAACGCCAACTTCAACTTTGAATGGCGTCCGGCAGATTTCATCAAGATCAATGCTGGCGCCCGCTACTCCTCGTACTGGGCGTATGACGATTTCCTCGCTGACCACCCAAACAAGTTCCTGGGCTCGGTATCCGGTTATCAGGCCAGTTACCGGACCCTGTCTGCGGAGCAGCGCAGCAAAGCCGAAGCACAAAGCCGCGGTATTTATCAGCTGTGCGCGACGATGCCGTTTTACTGCCAGATGTTCAGCGTTCCAGCAGGGATAAGCGAAGCGGACTACGTCGCCGCCAACATAAAAAATGCAGCCAAAGAGAACACCATCGAATGGCGCCCTGACGCCGAAGGTAGATTCCACCGCGCAGACAACCCCTGCAGCAACGGCGCGCTGGCCGGCGTAGCCGATCTGTTCGAGGGCGGGAACTGCAGGATCGGCAACACTGCCAACCCGATCGCTTCCAGGTACGCCGTGGCGAAGAAGCGTCGTGATGGCGGCTGGGCCCCGTCGCTTACCGTTACCGGCCTGTTCTCGGACTACAGCCGCGCCTACCTCAGCTATAACGAGGCACTGCGCTACCCCAATATGTTTGAGAGCGTCATCGCCTTCGGCGCCAGCGTCAGCCCATTCCGCGACCTGAAGCCCGAACACACCTACAGCTACGAGCTGGGCTATATTCAGGAACTTGGGCATCTGCTGGGCGATGACACGATCGCCGATGTCAAGCTCAGTTACTACCACCGCCGCACCGACGACCTGGTCGAACGCGATAACAACTTCCTGTTCCGCAACATCGACAAACAGCTCGTGCAAGGCGTGGAGTTCCAGGGCCGCTATGACAACGGCCGCTTCTTCACTGATCTCGCCGTGGCGCACACGCTGAAGAACGAGGTCTGCGATGAGCACACCGCCATCACCATCGACCCCAATGTCGCCGGCACGCCAACCTGCGTCGATCAGGGCTTCATAGGCAGCTGGCTGCTAACCCAGGCCTCGCCGGAGACCTCGGCCAACTGGTCGTTGGGTGGACGTTTCCTGGACAAGCGGCTGGAGCTGGGCGCGCGCGTTGTCTATTACCAGCGCCGCAAACCCAACCGCGACCTGGAGGCATTTGCCGCCGTCACCAACCAGAACCTTGCGGTGTTCAACGTGCCGTTCTCCTGGGATACGACCTGGCTGTTCGACGCCTATGCCAGCTACCGCGTCAACGACACCGTGCAGTTGGAGCTGACCGGCACCAACCTCAGCAACCGCTACTACGCCGACCCGGCCACCCGCTCGCTGCTACCCGCACCGGGCCGAACGCTGAAGCTGAGCGTGACCGCACGGTTCTGATTTTCCCGTAGCAACTAAGGAGTCCACCGCAACCCGAACCATCACTGCAGTCCTGCTTTTTCCTTCATCACACCAAGAGACACATGATCATGAAAATGCACAAACGCATCTCACAACTCGCCCTTACCCTGACCGTAGTTTCAGCGGCAGGCTCCGCAATGGCCGCCAACATCGTCGGTACCCAATCCAATCCCTCGCCCTCGACGTACATCAGTGTTGGTGAGTCCCAGGTTCCGTTCGGCCCCCACACCGCCGGCAAAGCGGGCATCGGCATCTCCAACTATGCCATGGGCATCAAAGTCGACTTCCAAGGCCTGGCTCCCTCCAGCACCGCGACCACGCTGACCCCGAGCATGACTGCGTACCAACTGCACGATCCGATCACTCCAGGCACGCCAGGCAACCCAAACGACCCGGCGCACAACGGCCTGGGTAGCTTCAGCTTCGTCAAAGTTGGCAGCGGCGATGTCTGGTTTGGCGAATGGTCTACCAATGGCAACACCGGCAGCCCCACCTACCAGAACCGTCAGGTCTATTACGTAGGCGACAAGACCGGCTATACCGCTGCCACCGGTACTGCGGTTGGCTACACCCTGACCGGTCTGCATCGCTACGGCGCCAATACCCATCTTACCGGCAGTTTGACCGCCAACTTCAGCAGCCGCACCTTCCATGGTGACCTGTCGGTTGGCGCAACCCAGATCCGTCTGGGCAGCAGCGGCAGCCAGATCGCCTTCGACACCAGTGGTCATTTTGATGCAGCCAGCGCCGGGCAATGGATAGCCCCGGGCAACGTCGTTCTTGCCACCGGTGCAGTGAAGGGCGACTTCTTCGGTGCCGGCGCGGCCGCCGTCGCCGGCATCGTCGATTTCGGCATTCCAGCCATGGGCATCGCCTGGGGCGGCACCAAGAATTAACGGATAGGTCTGTCCGTCAAACGCTGTAATTCGACTGCTAACGGCAAGGACCAGCCAGCGTCCGCCAATCCTTGCCTCCCTCGATGGCCATTGCATGCATTCTCGTTCTCCCACCGACCGTCGACGCCGGTCTGTCTTCGCGCTTCCAGCTGCCCTGCTGCTGGCCGGCCTGCTGCTGCCCGCCACCGGCGCGGCACAGGAACAGGCCGATACCCGCCGCCTGCTGGACCAGCATATCGACCAGCAAGCGCAGGCCCGCGAGCGCGAGCTGCTCAAGGACGAACTGGATGCCGAGCGCCCGACGCTGACCATCGATGGTGAGCGCCACGTGATCGGCCACAATGTCGACGATGTCGGCCGTGCCCTGTATCTGGCGCTGCAGCAGCGGCAGTGGAACCTGGCGGCGCATTTCCTCAACGAATACCTGACCCTGCCCGACCACGACAAACTGCTGGTGCACTACGCACAGGGCGGCTTGCTGCGCATGCAGGGCAAGCACGCGCAGGCGATCGCCGAGTACCGCGCCCTGCTCGCCCTGCAACCGGACTTCATGCCAGCGCAGCTTGAGCTGGCCCGCACCTTGTTCGAAGACCAGCAGGATCGCGAAGCCGACGCGCTGTTCGCCGATGTCGACGCCAGCATCGATGCCAACGATTCCAAGACCGAGGGCGTGCGCACCACCATCGCCAGCTTCCGTCGGGCCTTGGCGCAGCGTGAGCGCTGGAGCGGCTCGTATGCGGCCGGACCGAGTTGGACCGACAACGCCAACCGCACCTCGGCCAGCCGTACCTGTCTGTTGCTGCTGATCACCGGCGACTGCCTGATCGAACGCAAGCTGCCCGAGGCCATCACCGCTACCGGCATCGACTACGACGCCACCCTCATCAAACGCCACGCACTGCGCGGCCATCATGGCGTCTACCTGCGCGCAATCGCATTCGGCCAGAACTACCGCGACAACAGCGCCTACAACGAGCTCAACGCGGCGCTGCAGACCGGTTACAGCTTCCGCAGTGCGCACCACAACGTCGCGCTGGCACCGTCGTTCGACTACTACGCGCTGGGCAATAGCGCCTTGTTTGGCGCGCCGGGCGTGCATGCCGAATGGAGCTGGACGCCGGGCCAACGCTCCATGCTGAAGCTGGAAGCCGATTGGAAGGATCTGCGCTATCGACAGCGCGATTACGCGCTCAATCTCGACGGCGTGCAGCGCACTGCCTCGGCCACCTACTTCCGCAGTCTTGGCAGTCATTGGATGGCCTTCGGTGGCATCGATGCACTGGACAGCGATTCGCGCGACCGCAGCAACAGCTACCGCTCGGTTGGCGCGCGTATCGGCGCATCCCTGCAGTGGCCGGAAGGCTTCAGCCACACCTTGTTCGCCTCCTATCGCCGCCGTAGTTACGACCTCTACAGCCCAATGCTCGGCGTCCGCCGCGATGACGACGAACGCAACTACACGCTGATCATCAAAGCCAATCGCCTCGCCTTCGCCGGCTTCACGCCCTTGCTGAGCCTTCGCTACAACGTGGTGTCCAGCAATGTCGATTGGCTCTACAGCTATGACCGCAGTACCGCCAGCCTGAAGCTGGAACGCAGTTTCTGACCCCCAACCGTTTCCTGCACTACCGGGAATTGCATATGAAAGAGAACAGCACCGTCATTTCACGCAGCCAGCAACTCAAGGCGGCCACCCACAGCACCCATGACAGCCTGGACAAGCGGGTCATGGCCGCAGACATCTTCGCAAGCCGCGACAGCTTCACGCGCTTCCTGCGCGTGCAGTACCGCTTCCACCGCGATATTGATGCGCTCTACGCCCATCAAGGGTTGTTGGCATTGATTCCCGACCTTGCCGAACGCCGACGCCTGCCGAAGATCGCGAGCGATCTGCAGGATCTGGGCAGCGATATTCCAGCGCACAGCACGCCGCTGGTGGACGCTGACATCTCCCTGCCCAATGCCTTGGGTTGGCTGTACGTTGCCGAAGGCTCCAACCTCGGTGGCAGCGTGCTGTTCAAATTGGCGCGCTACCGACTGCAGCTACACGCTGACTTCGGTGCACGCCACCTGGCCGCGCATGCCGACGGCGCCGCGCGGCATTGGCGCAGCTTCACCGCCGCGCTGGATGCGGCTCCACTGGCGGCCGAACAGGAAGCCTTGGTGGTGGAAGGCGCACGCGAGGCGTTCCAGAGCGTGCGCGGCTACGTCGAAGACGAGCTTCATACCGACCCGGTGCCGGTGCCCTGATGCGTTGGCTATGGTTCTGCGCGGGCTGCTGGATGCTGGCACTGGGGATCATCGGCGCACTGCTGCCGGTAATGCCAACCACCATCTTCCTGATCCTGGCCCTGGCCTGCTTCGCGCGTTCCTCGCCGCGGCTGGAGCGCTACCTGCTGCAGCATCCACGCTACGGACACAGCCTGCGCCTATGGCGCGAGCAAGGCGCAGTAAGCACCAAAGGCAAGACCTTTGCCGCGCTCGGCATGGCCGTGGGTTACCTGATTTTCTTCTGCACGGCGCACCCCAGCTGGAAGCTGGCGCTGGGCGTCGGCTTGTTCTTCATCGCCAGCGCCAGCTACGTGCTGTCGCGTCCCGCACCGCGTGCGCTCATCCACTGAGGATATCGATCATGCCCCTGACAACATCCAGCGGTCTGCCGCTACCAGCCCGCAACATCCATTCGGCGATACTGCGCGGCGCCGGCATTCGAGTGACATCGGCGCGGATCGCCACCTTGCGTCTGGCGCCGTTGGTGCTGGCCGCACACGGTCGCCTCAGCCCGCAACTATTGCATGCCGCGTCCTTGGAACAAGGCGGCATGCATGTCTCCACCAGCGCCTTCTACAACACCTTGTCGGCGCTGGGCGCAGCTGGCTTGCTGCCATCGCTCCAGCAAACAGACATGCCGTCGGCAGCTGACCGCGCGACCATCCAGGAGCACCAATGACAACCAACTTGCCCAGCAATCTCAGCCCGTGGCAGATGTTTCTGCATGCCGACTGGGTGGTACAGACGGTGATGATCGGCCTGGCGATTGCCTCACTGGCAACGTGGACGGTGCTGGTGGCCAAGCGCCGACAGCTGCAGAACGAGGCGCGCAGCATGCAGAACGCACGCAGCGCGCTCGCATTGGCGGAGAACCTGCCAGCAGCATTGGCGACGCCGGCACAGGAAAGCAGCATCGCTACAGCGCTGCTGGCCGAGGCACAGGACGAGTTGCAACGCTCGCCGAACGCTGGCAATACCGATGGCATCAAGGAGCGCGTCGGCTCGCGCCTGCAGCGCATCGAGCTCGCGCATGCACGCCAGTTGCGCAGTGGCACCGGGTTGTTGGCGACCATCGGTGCAACCGCGCCGTTCGTCGGGCTGTTCGGCACGGTGTGGGGCATCATGAACAGCTTCGTCGGCATTGCCCAGGCCAACACCACCAATCTGGCCGTGGTCGCGCCGGGTATCGCCGAGGCATTGCTGGCCACGGCCCTTGGACTGGTCGCTGCGATCCCCGCCGTGGTGATCTACAACCACCTGAGCCGGCAGCTGGCAGCGCTGCGTGGTGACAGCGGCGACCTATCGGCCAGTGTGCAGCAACTGGTCTCGCGCGACCTCGACCACCGCGCGGCCGTTGCGTGCGGAGCGCCCTGAGATGGCGATAAGGATCGACGAGCAGGATGAACTCCCCGACGAGAACCACGAGATCAATGTCACCCCCTTCATCGACGTGATGCTGGTGCTGTTGATCATCTTCATGGTCGCCGCACCCTTGGCCACCGTGGATGTCGCGGTCGACCTGCCGGCGTCAACCGCGCAGCCGCAGCCGCATCCCGATGAACCGGTATATCTGACCGTGCAGCAGGATCTGTCGCTGCGACTGAATCAGGACCCGGTCAGCGCGGCCACGCTGCCAGCAGCCCTCGACACGCTCACCGCCGGCAACCACGACCAACGCATCTTCGTGCGCGCCGACAAGGGTGTCGCCTACGGCGACCTGATGGACACCTTGAACAGCCTGCGTGCTGCCGGCTATCTCAAAGTCGCGCTGGTCGGTCTGGAGCAAACCGCACCATGAAGCCGACATCGCGCATGCCCGATGGCCCACGCTGGGGCCGCAGCCTGTGCATCGTGCTTGGCGTGCATGCACTGGCTGTGGGCGGCGCAGTTTTCTGGTCATCGCGATCTCCACCGCTGGCCCCGCCATCGCCACCAGAAGCGGTGATGGTGGACATGGCACCACAGGCGAGCGCACCACCTGCGCCACCGACCGATCTGGCGCCGGGCCCCCTGCAACAGCAGCACGAAGCACAGCCAGCACTGGCGAACGCAGCAACGACGGCTGCTGAGGTTCCGCCTTCGCCCGCCCAGGCAGCGGACGCGGCGCTGCCACCGCCGGCTTCCGACCAGCGCGAACAGGCACAAACGTCGGCCACAAGCGCCGAAGTACAACAAGCAAGTGCGCCACCCAGCGTGCTGGCGCCCAGCAGCAACCAGTACAGCGCCCGGCAATCATCGTCCGGTGTGGTAAACCCGTCGCAGGCAAACTGGCAGGCGCGTGTACTGGCGCATCTGGAGCGCCATAAGCGTTACCCGCGTGCTGCACAGCGCCGTCGCAGCGAAGGCGTGAGCATGGTCGAGTACGCGGTAGACCGCATGGGCGGCGTGCAGTGGACGCGACTGGCCCGTAGCAGTGGCAATGCCTTGCTCGACGATGAAGCACTTGACGCCGTGCAGCGCGCCAGCCCATTGCCGTCGCCGCCGGATGAAGTGCTAGGCGACCCCGTGCAGATCACCACGCCGGTGGAATTCTTCATTCGCAGACAATAGCTGCTGGGACTCTCCACGCAAGCCTGCTCTCCGGCTTGCTGCGTGCACGACATCGCGTCCTTGTTGGAAATTGCTCGCAACAAAAGTCAAAAAGCCCGCTCGGAGTCACTTCCGAGCGGGCTTTTTGTTGCATGCGGCGTGTTCAAGCACGCCGCACTGGATCAGAACCGATAGTTGAAGCTCGCCTTCAGCGTGCGGCCCGGTGCCAGCATGGACGACCGCGTCAGCGGGTCGATGTAGTAGAGGTTGCCCAGATTGGTGCCCACCACTTCGACCGTGGCGCGGTCATTGACGCGCCACGTGGCGTAAGCGTCATAAGTGGTGATGCGACCCCATTGCAACGGTGTGTTGAGGTAATAGGAAATCGTCGCCGACTGGCTGCCGTAGTTGTCCTTGAACACACTCTCCTGCGGCGCGTGGTGGACAATGCGGCTGCCCAGCTCCAGCTTGCCGTCGAACAGGCGCGTGCCCACCGTCCAGTTGAAGGTGTAGCGCGGAATCGCCATGGTCACCAGGTAACCGCCGACGAAGCCGGTTTCCACGCAGTTGGAGACGCCACCGGTGTTGTCCAGCAACATCGCGGTGTGCTCATCGCAGACGCGGTTTTCCAGGTTCCAGGCACCGCTGATGTCGGTGAAGAAGCGGCCGTTGTCGAAGCGACCCTGCACCTCGACGCCACGAATGGTCTGCTCGTCGATGTTGGAGAAGGTCAGCTGCGGGCTACGCTCGATCACGTCGCGGGTGCGGTGGTGGTAGTAGGCGATCTTCAGGTCCGCCAGCGGATTGCCATCCAGCATCTGACCGAAGTCCTGCACCCACGACAACTCGGTATTGAACGCATGTTCCGGCTTCAGTCCGTAGCTGTCCTGGATGCTGGAGAAGCCAATCGTGCTTTCAAACAAGGCCGGGAAGCGGCGCACCTGGCTGTGACGCAGATAGACGCGGCTGTGTTCGCTGAACTCATAGGTCGCCGCGAACGACGGCACCCAGCCAGCGCCACGCTGCCTGCGTGCGGTGTTGTCGACGGTGGCAAAGGGGATCAACTCGCCATTGACGCTTTGGCCGGGATAGGGGCCATCAGACCAGCACTTGCTGCTACCGCTCAGCACCACGTTGCTGAAGTCGATGGCGCCGTTGATGCAGGGATTGTCGGCGCGGTTGTAACGGCCCTGGCCATCGTGCTTCCACAGCATTTCGTTGTTGGCGGTGTAAGTGGTGCGGCTGCGAACTTCGTCGAGCGATGGGTTCAGCACTTCCGCCACAAACTGCTCGCGCGTATACCCAAAGAATTCCTCGTAGAAGGACCACTGGCTTTCCACCAGGCTGGTCATCTGCTCGACCGAGGTATCGATCTCGGCCTGGGTGTAGTGCTCCAGCGTGCTCCACTTCATCACCCGGCCCGAGGACTCCTGGCTGCTGGTCGGCAGTACGCCGGCCCGCTGTTGGCGGGCGAGGAATTCATCGAACGACTGCCAGTTCTGGTAGCGCACGCCGGCGCTCAGCAGCAGCTTGTCGATCGGCCGCCATTCGAACAAGGCACTCAGATCGTACTCACGACGCCAGCCAGCGCGCGGCTTGCCACGCCAATAGCCGGTGATCTCCGGATCGTTGTAGGCGTCCTTGGAGCTCAGGGTTTCCTTCTGCAGGTTGCCACCGACCGTCAGGTCCAGGCTTTCGTGCAACTGCATCTTGTTGTCGAACGAGAAACCCGTACGCGCATTCTTTCCGTTGGCTATTGCGGTATTGCGGAAGTGATCTGGCGTTACATAGACCTTGTCGACGTCGTTGTACCAGTTCATGCGATCGTTGGGCAGACCGCCGCTGCTATAGGTCGCGCTGTCGGTATCGGTACGCCAGAGGTTGGCGCGCAGGTCTACCCAGTCCAGGCCCGGGCGCCACTTGTATTCCAGGTTCACCGAGCGCGCATCCACCTGGCTCAGCGGCCACTGCGGGATGCCGTCGGTGACGGTGCTGGCCCACTGGATGCGCGAGGGCATGATCTCCCCATAGCGCGACTGCGTGTCACGCACGTTGAGCTGCAGCACCTGGCTGTCGCTCAAGCGCCAGGTGCCCTTGACCAGCCACGACTCCATGCGGCTGGAGGAGTTGAGGATCTCCGAACCCGGCACATAGACCTTGGCCAGGTAAGGAACATAGTCCCAGCTGTTGGTGGGCGCGTTGTCATAGAACGAGCTGCCATGCTTGCCGGCAAAGTGGTTGCCCTTCTCGCGGAAGGCGTAGGCCGCCATCAGGTCGAAGTTGTCCTTGCGCAGGCCCAAGGCCAGGCGCCATGCCTGATCATTGCCGAAGCTGCCGCTGCCACTGGTGCGTGGATGCTGGTACAGGGTCGGGTCATAGAAATTGACCGGACTGGTCGGGAAGCCAGGCACGCTGCCAACAGGCTTGCCGGTCAACAAAGCCGGCAACTTCGGATCGATGGCGTTGTCGCTGGCCTCCATCTTCAGCTCACCGCCGAAGCTCTCGCCTTCCAGCAGGATGTCGTCGACGTCCAGCGTCTTGATCTGCACCGCGCCGCCCACCGAAGTGTTGGCACCACGCACCATCGCCGGACCCTTGATGACCTGCATGCCGCCGATCAGGCTGGGATCGATGTAGTTGCGGTTGTTGGCGCCCATGTAGCCGCGCCAGACCGTCAGCGCCTGCTCGGTGCCGTCGATGGTCAGCGGCACCCGGCCCGGGCCTTGGATACCGCGGATGTTCGGGTCCAGCGCGCCGCTGTTGCGGGCGTCGCCGCTGTAGACGTTGACCATGCCTTTGAAGATGTCGGCCGGTGCAGCGCCTTTATAGCGTTCGATCTGCTCGCGCCCGGCGTACACGGTCGACAGATCGAGATCGTACACATCGTCGTAGCCGCGCTCGTCGCGCTCGATGCCAGTGGGATCGGCTGAGCGCTCACCACCGACACGCAGCGTGCCGATCACAACGGCGTCGCTGTCGGCACCGGCCACGCGCTGGATGCTCCACGCGCCCGGGCTGACTTCGCGTGCCGTCAGGTCGGTGCCCTGCAGCAGTCGCGCAAGCGCTGCGCGCACCGTATAGCGGCCCTGCAAAGCGGGCGCGGAGCGGCCTGCGGCCAACGCCGGGTCATAGCTCAACGAAACACCGGCGGCGGTCGCAGTGTCGTTCAATGCCCGCGCCAATGGCGCGGCCGGAAGATTGAAGCTCACATTGCTTTCGCCAACAGCGGTTGCGCCGTTCTGGGCAAGGGCCAGCTGTGGCAATGGCAGCGAAAGCGCGACCAGGCAGGCAAGCGCCAGCGAGGTTCGGACAACAGGGGGACGCGAAGACATGGCAAGGTCCGTGACAGAAAGGAATTGAAAGGGTTCACTTCCTTGCCCGGCCAACCGGCAAAAAGGGACATCCCGGTCTCAGGCGGGGTCGACCATCACCCACAAGCGACTGCGATAGCGCACCCGTAGCGGAAACCCCGCCTGCAGCAGGGCGAGCACCGTATCGGTGTCGTCCAGCTGGAATAGGCCGGATACCAGCAGATTGGCGATATCCGGATCACAACGCACGACGCCGTTGCGATAACGCGCCAGCTCGCCCAGCAGCTCGCCCAGCGGCATGGCCTCGGCATGCAGCACGCCTTGTACCCAGGCCACGCTGTTGCGCTGTAGCGCAGTAACTGGGCCAATGCCCGCTACGTTGAAGATCGCCTGCTGGCCTGCGCTCACCACTTGTGTGACATCGCCGCGATCGCCGAGGCGGATCCGCACCGCGCCCTGCTCCACCGCCACGCGCGCATGGTCATCCCACATCCGCACGGCGAAGCGCGCACCCAGAGCAATAAGATGCGCGTTACGCAGCTGCAGCAGCAACGGTCGCGCTGGAAGGCGATCATCGGCTGCTGTCTGCAACAGCAACTCGCCACGCAGCAGCTGCACTTGTCGCTGTTGCTCATTGAAGGTGACGGCGATCCGAGTATCGGTGTTGAGCAGCAGTTCGCTGCCATCCTCAAGCCGCAACGCGCTGCGCTCGCCGATGGCGGTGCTGCTGTCCGCAACAAGATGCTGCCAAGGCTCGCGCTGCCAGGCCAGGCGCGCCAGCGGCGCACCAAGCATCATCCCCACGATCGCCGTCAACGCCGCGCGGCGCCCCTGCAGAGTACGGCGCGCCTGAAGCAACGGCGCACTGCCTACCGTGCCGGGCACATCGTCGAGCAGGCCGGTCAAGCGCTCCGCACGTTGCCAGGCACGCGCATGCATGTCGTTGCTGGACAGCCAGCGCTGCCAGGCCGCGCGCTCCTTGGCATCGAGATCGCCTTCGCGGAAACGCAGCAGCCATTCGGCCGCTTCGTGCAGCACGGGTGCGGGAATGGGCGTGTCGGTCCTGGCCAAGGGTTCCCGCATACGGATCAGTCCATCGCCTCGAGGCAGGCCGCAAGCGCCAGCACGATGTCGCGCTTGATGGTGCGCTCGGTGACGCCCATGCGCTCGGCGATCACCGCATAGGTAAGCCCATCCAACTGCGACAGCAGGAAGGCCTCACGTGCCCGCGCCGGCAATGCATCCAGCATGCGGTCGATGCGCAGCAATGCCTCCAGTGCTATCTGCCGCTGTTCCTCATCAGGCACCAAGCACTCAGGCAGGCTTGCCAGCACATCCAGCCATGCCCGCTCCAGCGCGCGGCGCTGCCACAGGTTGATGACCAACCCATTGGCAATGCGGGTCAGGTAGGCACGCGGCTGCTCCAGCGCTGGCAGCTGTGGCTTCTGCAGCAGGCGCACGAAGGTGTCTTGCGCCAGATCCGCTGCCGCCTCGTCCGCGGACATGCGTCGCCGCAGCCACTGCAGCAACCACCCATGGTGCGCGACATACAGGCCCTGCAGGGAATCAGGCGCCGATGCCGGCGAAGCGTTGGCCATGGGCAAATATTGCGAATAGGAATCACTATCATCCGATAAGTTGGGATTCCGTGCAAACCTGGCTTGCCAGCGGGCAGCGACAACAACGGTCTCCATCCAGCCAAGCGACCCGGCATTCCGGCCATGCCTGGCTGCTTCGGGCGCTTCGGGAGCTTCGGGAGCTTCGGGAGCTTCGGGTACTTCGGGTACTTCGGGTACTTCGGGTGCTTCGGGTGCTTCGGGTGCTTCGGGTGCTTCGCAGCAATGGTGGCAGAACGGGCGAGCAGGTCTCCTATCGTCTCGAGCCAGGCTTGCTACCCCTGAAGTCCAAGGCAACACCGCGCGGACGATCTCCCCGGCAAACGCCGCACCTGCGGAGTACGCCGCACCCGGACGGCAGCGGATTGACTCTCGCTTTTCCTTAAACGATATATTATAACATTCCAATTTCAACGGGGATGATCCATGCGTCAACACGTACTTGCAGCCGCCGTGCTGCTCGTTGTCCAGAGCGCCTACGCCGCGGACGACACCACCCTGCCCACCATCAAGGTCCGGGCAGACAAGGCTTCAAGGATCGACAGCATCGTTGTCGTCGAGAACTCCCAGACGCAGAACCGGACCCTGGGCGGCATGCTGGAGCACGTGCCGGGCGTGCAGAACAGCGCGTTCGGCCCGAACGCAGGCGCGCCGGTCATTCGCAGCCTGAGCGGCAACCGCGTGCAGGTGCTGGAAGATGGCCAGTCCATCCTCGGCATGAACGCACTCAGCGGCGACATCGCCATCCCGTTCGACCCGTTGTTCGTACGCAGCATCAGCGTCAACAAGTCTTCGGACAGCGTCCGCCATGGCGGCAATGCGATCGGCGGCAGCGTCGATGTCGACTCCGGCATCATCTCCACCAAGATGGAAGACAAGGACCAGGAGATGGAGCTGGTGCTCAGGCAGGGCTTCAATGCCGCCGACGCGCAGGGCTTCCGGATGAATTTCAACAACCAGCGCAATCTATCGACCAATCTGCAGATGTCGCATCAACGGATCTCGCACTACGACATCCCAGGCAACAGCAAGGCCAGCGTCTGCGACAGCCGATTGTTTCCGGCCGGCGGCGGGGTCAACAGCGGCCTGGCCGACAGCTGCCAGAAGGAGGCCCGCATCCAGCAGGTCTACAACAAGGCATCGCAGCCATATATCGACCAGTTCATGACCGAAAACCCGGACTGGGCGGACGGCAGCTTCTCGTTCTATACCAACAAGCCGTCATCGGTCTGGCAGGGCAAGACCTACGTGAACCCGGCAAACCCGGACTATGTGGCCGGCACGCCTTCGTATGTGCAGAACAAGATCAACCGCGACGTCACCCCCAACTACCGCGGCACCTTGGGCAACAGCTACTTCCGCAACACAAACATTGCCGCCGGTTCGACCTACTTCTTCGACCGCGGCTACATCGGCATCAGCATCGACGCCAAGGACAGCGACTACGGCGTGCCGGGCTTCTCGATGGAGAACCTGTCCTTCGGCTCCGACCATAGCCAAGGTCGCCCGGTCGGCGTCGTGCTTAAGCAGACCAAGTACGCGCTGCAGGCCAATGTGTTGGATCCGCTTCCGCTGTTTGAAAGTGCGGATCTGCGCGTGTCGCAGCTGAGCAACACCTCGGCCGAACAGCTGGGGACAAGCAAGGCCAACGAGTACCAGTTCGATAGCTACCAGGCCGAAGCGCTGCTGGCACAGCGCCGTGCCGGTCCGCTCAGCGGCCTGCTCGGGCTCAGCCAGCGCACGCGCGATATCAGCGGCAGCGGCACACTGCGCTACCTGCCCGATGTGCAGAGCGTGACCAATGCGGTGTTCCTGAAACAGAGCCTCGACTTCGATGGCGCGTCGGTCGATGCGGGGTTCCGCCACGAGCGCGTGGATCATGACATCCGCAGCAGTGCCTTCAAGACCTCACGCAATTCGGCCAACTCGAAACTGGAGGACAGGTCGTTCACGCTCAACAGCTACAACCTGGGGGCGCTTGTCGAGCTCGGCAGCCGACTCAGCGTCAAGGCCCGCTACTCGTCCTCGCAACGGGCACCTGAGGTCAATGAGCTGTACGCCAGCAACGCCCACTACTCGGTCATGACCCAGGAAGAAGGAAACCAGAACCTGAAACCCGAGCGGGCCAGAAATACCGAATTCGCCCTGCTGTTCAACAACCGTGGCTTTGACATGTCCGTGACCGGCTATGTCATGAAGTACGAGAACTTCCTCTACCAAGGCCACTCCGGCTTGCAGACTGCCAACCGCCTTCCCTTGAAATACTGGAAGCAGACCGACACCACGGTGAAGGGCTTTGAAGTCGATGTTTCCCAGACGTTGGAGCTCGGCCGCTACGGCACGCTGAACCTGTCCGCCTTCTCCGATCTGGTGAAAAACCGCGCAGACCATCCGGATTCGCTGCGCGCGCACAACGACGGTCAATACCTGCCCAACATGCCAACCAATCGCTATGGCGCAAACATTGCGTGGCAGAAGGGCGACTGGAAGACCGGCATCTCCAGCACCTATTACGACAAGCAGAAGTACCTGGGGAAGAATGTCAGCGAGGAAATCCCGCTGGATGGCTTCAACATGCTGGACATGCAGGTAAGCCGCCGTTTCCAGCCACGTGGTGGCTACATCAGCGCGATCGAGGTGTTTCTCAATGGCTCAAACCTGCTCGATGCCGATGCCCGCCCGCACAACTCACCACTGAAGTACATCGCGCCCTTGCCGGGCCGTGCATTCCAGCTTGGGGTGCGCATCAACCTCTGAGGGGCCGGCACTGCGGCAACGCTAGTAGCAGCTGAAGACGCCTGCAAACCATCACCGCCAGAATCGGTGTGATTGCAGGTGCCCGGGGCTCCGCCATCGCGCGTCGCCCACACCTCGGTCGGCACGGACGTTCCTGGCCAGGGTTCCTACACACGACATTGAATGGCTGAAACGCAGAAACCCCAGATTTCTCTGGGGTTTCTGACAGTCTGGGACAAGCCCAGACTTCAATCTGGCGCGCCCGGAGGGATTCGAACCCCCGACCAATGGCTTCGGAAGCCACTACTCTATCCGGCTGAGCTACGGGCGCATTGTGCTCCGACCGGCTGAGCCGGGCGGACGCGCATTCTAACGGCAAAAGCGGCCGCAGGTCTGCCCCCACCTTTGGATCGCTGCAGTTGGGCGGGAAAAACCTGCCCAGCTGGTAACCTTTACACATGAGCCGTCTGCCAACTACACCGTCCACCGCAGCTACAACCTCGCGGTTCGGGCACTACTGGAAATTGATGCGCGCCGACCGCCCGATCGGCACCTTGCTGTTGCTGTGGCCCACCTGGTGGGCGCTGTGGCTGGCTGCCGACGGCCTGCCGCCGCTGTGGATACTGTTCGTGTTCAGTGCCGGCGTCTGGCTGACCCGCTCGGCCGGCTGCGTCATCAATGACTACGCCGACCGCTGGCTGGACCCGCACGTCAAACGCACCAAGGACCGACCGCTGGCCACCGGCGCGATCTCCGGCCGCGCGGCGTTGATGCTGTTCGCCGGATTGATGCTGGTCGCGTTCGCGCTGGTGTTGACCCTGAACGCCCTGACCATCGGGCTCAGCTTCATCGGCGTGTTCCTGGCCGCCAGCTATCCCTACCTGAAGCGCTACACGCATCTGCCGCAGGTGTATCTGGGCATGGCCTTCGGCTGGGGCATCCCGATGGCCTTCGCCGCCATCCAGGGCGAAGTTCCGCCGCTGGGCTGGGTGCTGTACGCCGCCAACATCCTCTGGTCCACCGCCTATGACACCTGGTACGCCATGGTTGACCGCGACGATGACCTGAAGGTGGGCTCGCATTCCACCGCCATCCTGTTCGGCGATCTGGACCTGGTCATCCAGGGCATCCTGTACGCGCTGTTCTTTGCTGCGATGGCCTTGGTTGGGCAGCGCGCGGGGCTGGGCTGGGCTTACTGGGCCGGCATCGGTGTGGCGGTAGCGTTGGTGGTTTATGAGTTCTGGCTGTGCCGCGACCGCGAGCGAGAGCCTTGCTTCAAGGCCTTCCTGCACAACAACTGGGTCGGCGCTGTCTTGTTTGCCGGCATTGTTGCCAGCCAGTACCTGGATTGAAGAAACGGCCCGCATAGCGGGCCGTTTCTCTATTGCGGTGCCGCTGTCCCTTTGTAGGAGCGGCGTAAGCCGCGAAGCCAACAATGTCGGATAGCACAGCCCTCTGTGGATCTGATGGACTATCTGCTTCGCGGCTTACGCCGCTCCTACAAAATGCGACGTCACATCGCGCCGATGGACTTGCCCAGCGAACGCAGGCGGAACGCTGCGATTATCTGCAGCACGCCGTAGATCAAGGCCAGCACGCCGATCCACAGCGAAGTCACTGCCAGTCCGGCAATCGGGTTGAGTGCGAACATCACGCCCAAGGCCACTGCCAGCAGACCGCTGACGATCAGCATCCACTCGCCCGTGATCTGCTTGCGCACGCGGATGGCAAACACGATGCGGTAGATGCCGCCAACCACCAGCCAGGCGGCCAGGAACAGCAGCAGCACGCTCGCCGTGGCCAGCGGGTTGATCACCGCCAATACGCCAAAGGCAATGGAAGCCAGCGCATAGAACAGCGCCCAACCGCGCGACACCGGTGCAGAGCCATTGAAGGCAGAGACCAGCACCACCACGCCTTCAACAATGGCCATGATGCCGAGCCACCACGCCAGAACGGCCGCGGTACGCACCGGCGCCATTACCGCCAGTACGCCGAATATCACAGCAAACAGGCCAAACAGCAGCAGCACCCACCAGTTGCGCGTCAATGTGCCAAACAGCGATCCAGCAGGAAATCCCGGGGAAGCACCCATGTCTGTCTCCTTATGTTGAACAGGTGTAAAGGCCTTTCAATCCCAGTCTAGGCCCATAGCCGTAGTAATGGCATGTAGAGATGACATGCGTGAATTCAAGCCAGTTGCGGCGCAGATACGGCCTTGTGATCACACAGACGGCAATCACGGCACTCGCGCACAGACCCAGGCATCCACCCGCTGCACGCCGGCGCGGTGCAGAGTGAGCGCGGCTGCATGCAAGGTAGCACCGGTGGTCATCACGTCATCGAGCAGCACCACATGTGCGGGCAACTGCCCCACCGCGATGAAGGCGCCGCGCAGATTACGTTTGCGCTCCGATGCGTCCAACTCCGATTGCGGCTGGGTTGAACGCCGCCGATGCAGGCCACGGCACAGCGGCAGCTGCAGCGCGCGCGCCACCGGCTTGGCCAGCTCCCAGGCCTGGTCATAACCGCGCTGGCGCAGCCGTGACAGGTGCAGCGGTACCGGCACGATCGCCTGCGGGCGCTCGGCGTCGCGCACTGCATCCAGCAACAAGGTCGACAACAGTCGCCCGGCGCTGAGGTCATGGTGGAATTTGAACCGCAGTAACAAGCCGTCAACCGGCGCGCTATATGTGAAGGCCGCCAGCGTCGATTGCAGGGGCGAGCTCGAGCGCTGGCAGGCGCCGCACACCCCACCGGCATCGACGCCCGGTAAGGGCAGCGCACAACGCCGGCAAGCGGCCCGTTGCCATGGCAGTCCGGCGCTGCAGGCCAGGCACAGATCCCGCCCCGGCAAGCCATCCTCGCCGCAGACCAGGCAGCGCGGCGGGAACAGCAGCGCCGATAACTGGCTCCCAATCCTGTAAACCAGACCTTTCATTAGATAGTTGACAGCAATGTGTATGCTGACCAGACTGCGCCGCTTCCATCGCCCCATCTGTCAGGTAATACCGATGTCCACCGTCATCCGCCACGACTGGAAGCGCGAAGAGCTGCTGTCCCTGCTCGAACTGCCCTTCCCCGAGCTGCTGCATCGCGCAGCCAGCGTGCATCGCCAGCACTTCGACCCGGCGCAGGTACAGGTTTCCACCCTGCTCTCGGTCAAGACCGGCGGTTGCCCGGAAGACTGCGCCTACTGCCCGCAGGCCCAGCGCTACGACACCGGCGTGGACGCGCAGAAGCTGATGGACACCGACAGCGTGGTGGCCCGCGCCCGCGCCGCCAAGCAGGCCGGCGCCTCGCGCTTCTGCATGGGTGCGGCCTGGCGCTCGCCCAAGGACCGTGACATCCCCAAGGTCGCGGCGATGATCCGCGAGGTGAAGTCGCTGGGTCTGGAGACCTGCGCCACCCTGGGCATGCTCGAAGGCCACCAGGCGCAGGCGCTGAAGGACGCCGGGCTGGACTACTACAACCACAATCTGGACACCGCGCCGGATTACTACGACTCCATCATCCATACCCGCCAGTACCAGGACCGCCTGGATACGCTGGAACACGTGCGCAACGCCGGCATGAAGACCTGCTGCGGCGGCATCGTCGGCATGGGCGAGACCCGCGAACACCGCGCCGGCCTGCTGCAGGCGCTGGCCAACCTGCCGGCGCATCCGGACTCGGTGCCGATCAACCGTCTGGTGCAGGTTGCCGGTACGCCCCTGCACGGCAGTGCCGAGCTGGACCCGTTCGAGTTCGTGCGCATGATCGCGGTCGCCCGCATCGTGATGCCGCGCTCGATGGTGCGGCTGTCGGCCGGCCGCGAGAGCATGAGCGACGAGCTGCAGGCACTGTGCTTCCTGGCCGGCGCCAACTCCATCTTCTACGGCGAAAAGCTGCTGACCACCGGCAACCCGGACACCGAGCGCGACCAGGCCCTGTTCGCCCGCCTCGGCATCAGCCCGATGCAGGTGAATGTGGACGCCGACGACCACGACCACCCCGGCACGGTGCACCTGGATATCGCCCCGCTCTGCGCCCGCAGCGCCTGACCTGGCTGGCGCCCCGCCCGCGGGGCGCCGCTTGGGCATTCTTACAGGCAACCGGGTACGCTAGCCGCCCGCTTGACCATGAACCTTGCCATGGCCCGTCCCGACATCCACGACCGCATCAACGCCCAGCGCAAGCTGCGGCTTGCCCAAGGCCGCATCCGCACCCGGCGCAGCATCAGCCGCCGCGATGGCGTGCGACTGGAGCTGGACGGCCGCTGGTTGACCGGCTTCTGCAGCAACGACTACCTCGGCCTGTCGCAACAGTTCGAGGTGATCGCCGCGCTGCAGGACGCCGCCGGCCGCGAAGGCGCCGGCAGCACCGCCTCGCACCTGGTCTGTGGTCACCACAGCGTGCACGAGCAGCTGGAACGCGAGATGGCCGACTGGCTCGGCTATCCGCGCGCCCTGTTGTTCGACAGCGGCTTCATGGCCAACCTGGCCGTGCAGCAAGCACTGCTCACCGAAGAAACCGATATCTGCGTGCAGGACCGGCTCAACCACGCCAGCCTGCTCGATGCCAGCCGCCTGGCCGGCTGCCGCCTGCGCCGCTATCCACATCTGGACAGCGAAGGCGCCATGCGCCAGCTCAAGAACACCGCCGACGGCGCTGCCATGCTGGTCACCGACGGTGTGTTCAGCATGGATGGCGACATCGCCCCGCTGCGCTCGCTGTCGCTGGTGGCACGCATGCAGGAGGCGCTGTTCTACGTGGACGACGCTCACGGCATTGGCGTGATCGGCGAACACGGCCGCGGCTGCGTGGCCGATGCCGGGCTGGGCGTGAAGGAGGTTCCGTTGCAACTGGCTACCCTGGGCAAAGCACTTGGCAGCCACGGCGCAGTGGTGCTGGGCGAGGACGCACTGATCCAGCACCTGGCCGAAACCGCACGCCCCTACATCTACACCACCGCCCTGCCGCCAGCACAGGCTGCCGCCTCGCTGGCGGCGGTGAAGCTGGCGCGCCGCGACCACTGGCGCCGCGAAAAACTCACTGAACTGATCACCTGCTTCCGCGAGGGCGCGCGCCGCAACGGGCTGGAACTGATGGCCTCGGAAACCCCGATCCAACCGTTGCTCTGTGGCGACGAAGCCACGGTGATGGCCTTGTCGGCGACGCTGGAGCAGTCCGGCTTCCTGGTCAGTGCGATCCGTCCGCCGACCGTGCCCGAAGGCAAGGCACGCCTGCGCGTGACCATGTCGGCGCTGCATACCGTCGAGCAGGTCAAGGCGCTGGTAGACGCCATCGCCAAGGCCCGCGACGTGGTGCTGTACCAGAAGTCCCTGAACACTGTTGCCTGAGAACCGGTTGTAACGCCATGCATATCGAAGTCACCGGCAGCGGACCGGCATTGGTCCTGATCCACGGCTGGGCACTGCATGGCGGCATCTTCGCGCCGCTAGTCGAGCGGCTGGCGCCGCACTTCGAGCTGCATGTGGTCGACCTGCCCGGCCATGGCCACAGCCGCGACGATGCCACGCCCTTGCGGCTGCCGTATCTGGTCAACGCCATCGCCAGCGCCACGCCGGCAGCGATGTGGTGCGGCTGGTCGCTGGGCGGGCTGGTTGCCTTGCATGGTGCCGCCACGCTACCGCAGGTACGCGGGCTGGCAATGCTGGCGGCCACGCCGCGCTTCGTTCGCGATGCCGATTGGCCCAATGCAGTGGAGCCGGTGGTGTTCGAGCAGTTCGGGCGCGATCTGGAACAGGACTACCGCGGCACCCTGGAACGCTTCCTCGCGCTGGACGTGATGGGCTCGCAGCACGCCCGCAGCGAACTGCGCACCCTGCGCGATGCGCTGGTCGAACGCGGCGAACCGGCCCCACGCGCCCTGCATGAAGGCCTGGCCCTGCTGGAGCGCAGCGACCTGCGTGGCGGCCTGCCCGGCCTGCACAAACCCGGCCTGTGGATAGGCGGGCAGCGCGACCGGCTGGTGCCGTCCAAGGCCATGCATCAGGCTGCCGCGTTGGCGCCCGCAGGCCTGCATGCCGCCCACACCATCGACGGTGGCGGCCACGCGCCTTTCCTTGGCCATGCCGATCACGTTGCCGGGCTGCTGCAACAGTTTGTTGCTGGCTGCGCGTGAGCGGTTACGCGGCCATTGGCGCTCGCTGCCCGATGATGTCCCTGGCCACCTGAACACCGCCGCGCTCCCCATCCTGAATTACGAAACCGAATCACCGCCATGTCTTCTCTGTTTGATCCAAAACACGTCCGCCGCGCCTTCTCGCGCGCCGCCAGCAGCTACCGCGCCGCCGCCGTGCTGCAGCAGGAAGTAGCCAAGCGCCTGCTGGAATCGCTGGACTACCTGGAAGACCGGCAACCGCAGGTGGTGTTGGACGTCGGCAGCGGCCCGGCCCATGCTACCGCCGCGATGAAGAAGCGCTGGCCCAAGGCGCAGGTGATCGCCCTGGACCTGGCCCTGCCAATGCTGGCGGAGGCCAAGAAGCAGGCCGGCTGGTGGCGCCCGTTCTCGCGCGTCTGCGCCGACGCCCGCGCACTGCCGCTGGCCGACAACAGCGTCGACGTGATCTATAGCAACCTGTGCCTGCAGTGGGTGGAAGACCTGCCAGCGGTGTTTGCCGGCTTCCGCCGCGTACTCAAGCCCAATGGCTTGCTGGTCTGTTCGACCTTTGCCCACGACACGCTGGTGGAACTGCGCCAGGCCTTTGCGCAGGCCGATGACACCTCGCATGTAAGCCACTTCGTACAGATCGCCCAGTTCGGCGATGCCTTGATGATGGCCGGCTTCCGCGATCCGGTGTTGGACCGCGACATGTTCACCCTGACCTATGACGACCTGCCGACGCTGATGCGCGAGCTCAAGGCAATTGGCGCCACCAACGCCATGCACAACCGTCGTCATACGCTGACCGGCCGCAGCCGCTTTGCTGCCGCACGCGATGCTTACGAGCCAATGCGCCGCGCGGACGGCAAGCTGCCAAGCAGCTGGGAAGTTGTGTACGCGCATGCCTGGGCGCCGGCACCAGGCGCGCCGATTCGCGAGCAGGGGCAGGATGTGGCGAGCGTGCCGTTGTCGGCGATTCCTATTCGACGGAAGACGCAGGAATAGGGATTAGGGACAGGGGCAGATGCTGCTCCGTAGTGCCGAGCCATGCTCGGCAGAGGCCTTGCAGACAATCCAACGGACAGTGCATCAGCTTCGCGGCTTACGCCGCTCCTACAAGGGCAAATGCAAACCCGTAGTGCCGAGCCATGCTCGGCAGGGGCACTACAGACAATCCGTCGGACAGTGCATCAGCTTCACGGTTTACACCGCTTCCACAAGGAACGGGGAGCGGATGCCCAACCGCTCAAGCCCCTTTTACAAACAGGTCGCGGTGGAAGAAATACACTTCCTGCAGCAGAAAGCGCCAGCTGGTGTGGAAGCTGCGGAAGCGCGTGCTCGGCGTGGACGATGCCAGCGCATCAATGCCCAACTCCTTCGACAGACGCAGCGCGCGCGCCATGTGCAGCGGATCGCTGACCACGATCACCTTGTGCATATCGTGCTTGGCCATGACCTGCTTGGCTTCGACCAGATTCTGCCGGGTGGTGCGCGAGCGGGTTTCGATCAGGATGTCGTTGCGCGGAATCTTCTGCTTCAGCGCATAACGCCGCGCTACCTGTGATTCGGAAAAGCGCGCACCCGTGCCACCGAAGCCGCCGGTGAAAATCAACTTAGGTGCATAGCCCTGCCGGTACAGATCCAAACCGTGGCGGATGCGCTCTTCAAACACCGGCGAAGGCTTGGCATCGTAAGCCGCAGCACCGAGCACGATGATGGCGTCGGCAGGCGCCGCCTGGTCACGGTCACCCACCCAGATGATCCACGCCGCCACGCCCAGCAGCCACAACAGCAGCAATACACATAAGCGCCACACCCAGCCCATCAACCCTGTACGCCGAACAGCTGCCTTCATGCCTGCACCCAGGGCAAGGCATCCAGATCCACGTTGCCACCGGACAGCACCAAGCCCACTGTGCGCCCGGCAAAGCGCTGCGGCTGGGCCAGCACCGCCGCCAAGGTGATCGCCGAGGACGGCTCGACGGTCTGTTTCATTACCTGCCAGATCAGCCGCATCGCGGCCAAGGTATCGGCATCGTCCACGCTGATTACCTGTGCCGCGCCGTGCAGCAAGGCGAAATTGGGCGCACCCAGCGCACCACGCAGGCCGTCGCACAGTGTGTCGGGCACGAAATCGATCAGGCGTTCACCCGCAGCCAGCGAACGCGCGGTATCGGCAGCACCAGCCGGTTCGGCCAACACCAGCTCGCAGTTCGGCAGCAGCTGCTGCATCGCCAGCAAGCTGCCGGCCGCAAGGCCGCCGCCGCCGACCGGCACCACCAGTACATCCAGCTGCGTGCCGGCCTGACGGATCAGTTCCAGCGCAACGGTGCCCTGACCGGCGATGACCCGCGGGTCGGTATAGGGATGAACCAGCGTCGCCCCGGTTTCGCTCTGCACGCGAAGGCATTCAGCTTCGCGCGCGGCCTGGGTGGGCGCACAGCGCCAGAGGGTGGCCTGGTTGCGCTCGATATTGGCCAGCTTGGCCGCCACCGCGCCTTCGGGCACCACCACGTGACAGGGAATGCCGCGTGAGCGCGCCGCCAAGGCCAGTGCGGCGCCATGGTTGCCCGAAGAATGCGTCACCACGCCGTGGCTGGCGTGCTCCACATCCAGCGACCACACCGCGTTACACGCGCCACGGAACTTGAACGCGCCGCTGCGCTGCAGGTGTTCCGCCTTGAAGTGCAAGCTGGCGCCGACCAGTGCATCCAGCGCGCGTGAGCGCAGCACCGGGGTAACCGTCGCATGGGCGGCAATCCGCGCCGCTGCTGCCAGAACCTCGGCAAATCCGGGCAAAGGGAGTTCATTCATGGTGAAAGGTTAGCCCAGGCCCCGGCCCTGCGACCATCTCATCTGCGCACACGTTGTATGTTCAGCCATGTAGACGCGAATTAAGGGCCGATTCAACGCCGTGGCCCGAAGCTGGATGCCATACCCACGAGGGGGGGGATTTCTCATGATCAAGCGCCTGATTGTTTCCACCGGCCTGCTGTTGGGCCTGTCTGGCTGTGCCACGTATGACTACGTAGGCAGCGGTTCGGGCGGCTATTACCACGGCTCCCCCTCGGTGCAGTACAGCTATCCCTATGGCTACCCGAACAGTGGCTACGGCGGCTATGGCTATGGCAGCGGCTATTACGGCTACGGCAACTATGGCTACCCGGTCTACCGGCCCAACTACAACCGCCCGCGCCCGCCATATCACGGCAACGGCCAGCGTCCGCCGGGTCATGGCAATGGCCATGGCCCGCGCCCGGGCGGTGGCGGCGACCACAACCATGGCGGCAACCGTCCGCGTCCGCCGGGCAACGGCAATGGTGGCAACGATGGTCGTCCGACCCGTCCGCCACCGCCGGTCAACGGCGGCGGCAACAAGTCGCCATGGCGCAACCTGGACAACCTGAGCCGCCCGCCGCCGCGCGCCAACAACCAGCCGATGCAGCGCGCCCAGCCCATGCAACAGGCGATGCAGCGACCACAGCCGGCTGCTCGTCCGGCTATTCAGGCGCGACCGATGCCGGCGCGACAGCCGTCACAAACCCGTGAAGCGCGCGGAGTCAGGGAGCAGGAACGATAAAAAGGTTGCAATTGGCGTAAATGCAGGCATTCTTGGCCCCAAGGGTGACCGCTTACGTCGCATAGTGACCTAAACCGGTCTCGCCCAGACAGCTCAATGTCGATGTCCGTCAGGAAATCTGGATCCCCCCTGTTCCGGCCCTGTCGGACATCGGCGCCTTAAAAGACAAAGCCCCGGCCTAGGCCGGGGCTTTGTCTTTTAACGCTTTCCCGCCAAGGCGGGCCTTGCTGGATTGCAAGGCCGGTAGTCCCCCGACTACCGGCCCCCTGCTACCCCAACGTACGCTTCGGTCGGCCCCTGTTCCAATTCCGACCTTGTTGCGCCTATGTCGCATGCCACGTTGGGTGCAATGTATTAACTGCAGGTTGCGTGCCAACTTTAGGGTTGATGCGTACCTGATTGCGCTTGGCAGTAAAATCACCACACACGCCGTCGCATGGTGGGAATCCCCCGCCGACGGACTTCACACTTCTCTACCGATCTCACGCCCATGAGCGACTCCTTCTACCGTTACGACGTCATCGTCATTGGCGGCGGCCACGCTGGCACCGAAGCAGCCCTGGCTGCAGCGCGCGGCGGTGCCCGCACCCTGCTGCTGACCCACAACGTCGAAACCGTCGGCGCGATGAGCTGCAACCCGGCCATCGGCGGCATTGGCAAGGGTCATCTGGTCAAGGAGATCGATGCGCTCGGCGGGGCGATGGCGCATGCCGCCGATCGCGCCGGCATCCAGTGGCGCACACTCAATGCATCCAAGGGCCCGGCCGTACGCGCCACCCGTTGCCAGGCCGACCGCAACCTGTACCGGATGGCGATCCGCGGCATTGTCGAGTCGCAGCCGAACCTGACCGTGTTCCAGGCAGCAGTGGATGATCTGGTGATCGAGGGCGACGCCGTGCGTGGCGCCATCACCCAGACCGGCCTGACCTTCCACGCTGCCGCAGTTGTACTGACCGCCGGCACCTTCCTCGCCGGCAAGATCCACATCGGCGAAACCCAATACACCGCCGGCCGCATGGGCGACCCGCCGGCGACCACGCTGGCCGCACGCCTGCGCGAGCGCCCGTTCGTCATTGATCGTCTGAAGACAGGCACCCCGCCGCGCATCGACGGCCGCTCGCTGGACTACAGCGTGATGGACGAGCAGCCCGGCGACGATCCGTTGCCGGTGATGTCCTACCTGGGCGACGTCAGCGAGCATCCGCAACAGGTGAGCTGCTGGATCACCCATACCAGCGAGCGCACCCACGACATCATCCGTGGCGCCCTGCATCGCTCGCCGCTGTACAGCGGGCAGATCGAAGGCATCGGCCCGCGTTACTGCCCGTCGATCGAAGACAAGGTGGTGCGTTTCGCCGAGAAGAACAGCCACCAGATCTTCGTCGAGCCGGAAGGCCTGGACGTGATGGAGATCTACCCCAACGGCATTTCCACCTCGCTGCCGTTCGACGTGCAGCTGGAGCTGGTGCGCAGCATCCGTGGTTTCGAACAGGCGCATATCACCCGCCCCGGCTACGCCATCGAATACGACTTCTTCGATCCGCGCGGCCTGAAGAACACGCTGGAAACCCGCCAGGTCAACGGCCTGTTCTTCGCCGGCCAGATCAACGGCACCACTGGCTATGAAGAAGCCGGCGCGCAGGGCCTGCTGGCCGGCATCAACGCCGCGCTGTTCGTGCAGGGCAAGGACGGCTGGTGCCCGCGTCGCGACGAAGCCTATATCGGCGTGCTGGTCGACGACCTGATCACCCACGGCACCAGCGAGCCGTATCGCATGTTCACCAGCCGCGCCGAATACCGGCTGCAGCTGCGCGAAGACAATGCCGACACCCGCCTGACCCCGACCGGCCGCAAGCTGGGCCTGGTCGACGACCGCCGCTGGTCCGCGTTCGAAACCAAGCAGGCTGCCGTCGCCAACGAAAGCGCACGCCTGCGCGGCATCTGGGCAACGCCGGGCAATGCGCTGGGCCGCGAAGTAGCCGAAGCCACCGGCGTGGCAGTCAGCCGCGAAACCAATGTGCTGGACCTGATCAAGCGCCCGGAACTGGATTACGCCAAGTTGATGCAGGTGCCCTCGCTCGGACCAGGCGTTGATGATGCGCGCGTGGCCGAGCAGGTGGAAATCAGCGTCAAGTACGCCGGCTATCTGGACCGCCAGCGCGACGAGATCGAACGCCAGCAGCGGCATGAGAACACGGCGATTGTCGAAGGCTTCGACTTCGGCTCGGTGCGTGGTTTGTCGACTGAAGCATTGCAGAAGCTGGAGCGTGTTCGCCCGCAGACGATTGGTCAGGCGCAGCGCATTCCGGGGATGACGCCTGCGGCGATTTCGCTGCTGCTGGTGCACCTGGAACGGGCGCGACGCGGCAAGGTGGCGTGAGTTTTTGGGAGGGGTTGTTGGAGCCTTTAGAGCTTACCCCTCCCCAGCCCTCCCCTTTGCTTCGCAAAAAGCGGCGCCCCGCCAGCTGAAAGAACACGCGAAACAGCTCCCTCCCTTGCGCCGAAGGGGGAGGGGAGGGTTGGGGAGGGGTGCGTTTCGCGAACACCCCAACATCAGCCACATCAATGCATCTCCGCTGCATCTGACTTCCAGACAGCCATCCAGGTGCCTGAAGCCTCTGCGCAAAGCTGCAACCAAGCCGCGCGCTATCATGCACATCAACGCCTCACCGACATCGAATTCCAACATGCCCGCAATTCGCCCATTTCTCGACAAAACCCCCACCATCGGTGAGCGCGCCTATATCGACGAGGCCTGCACCATCATTGGCGATGTGCAGATTGGTGATGATGCGTCGGTGTGGCCGGGTACGGTGATCCGTGGTGATGTGAATTACGTCCGCATCGGTGCGCGTACCAATGTGCAGGACGGCACCATCATCCATGTCAGCCACGACAGCCCCTACAACAAGGGCGGCTACCCGACCCTGATCGGTGAAGGCGTCACCGTCGGCCATGGCTGCATCATCCACGCCTGCACCATCGGCGATTACTGCCTGATCGGCATGGGCGCGTGCATCCTTGATGGCGCGGTAATCGAGACCAACGCCTTCATCGCCGCCGGCGCGGTGATTGGCCCGGGCAAGGTGGTGCGCAGTGGCGAGTTGTGGGCTGGCAACCCGGCCCGGCTGATGCGCCAGCTCAGCGAGAAGGACATCGAAGGCCTGCGCTATTCGGCCGACCACTACGTCAAGGTCAAGGACCAGTACCGCGGCATGCAGGGCTGACCAGCAGGCATTGTCGGCGCCTGCCTTGCGGGTGCACACTGCCGGCCTTGGCGTGGGGACGCCTTCGAGGGTTTGACATGAAGTCGATGCGAATCGTGGCACAGCGCCTGTTGGCTGCTGTGGCATTGCTGTGTGTGGTTTGCTTTGCCGCCTCCGCCCAGGACTCCGCCCAGGAAGAACAGGGCATGAGCGCGGAGCAGTTCGAGCAGTCGCTGCATTTCCGTAGTGGGCAGATCGAGGTGCCCGAGGCCAAGGCCCACTTCAATCTGGATGGCGAGTTCCGCTATCTGGACAAGGCAGACGCGCGGCGGGTGCTGGAAGACATGTGGGGAAACCCGCCCGATGACAGCGTGCTGGGCATGATCGTGCCGCGCAGCCCCGGGCTTACCGAGCAGGACAGCTGGGCGGTGATCGTTACCTGGTCCGACGATGGCTACGTTTCCGACGAAGATGCCAGCAAGATCGACTACGACGATCTACTCAAGACCATGCAGGCCGATACCCGCGACAGCAACCCCGAGCGTGAGAAGGCCGGCTACGGCTCGCTGGATCTGGTTGGCTGGGCGGTGCCGCCACGCTATGAGGCCGGCAGCAAGAAGCTCTATTGGGCACGCGAGCTGGCCTTCAACGACCAGCCCGATCACACCCTCAACTACGACATCCGCGTGCTCGGGCGGCATGGCTACCTGAGCTTGAATGCCGTCTCAGGGATGTCCGAGTTGGCACTCGTGCGCGAGGGCATGGACAAGCTGCTGCCGATGGCCGAGTTCGACCAGGGCGCGCGCTACGCCGACCACAACCCCAGTACCGACAAGGTCGCCGCCTATGGGGTGGCAACCTTGATCGGCGGTGGGCTGGCGGCCAAAGCCGGACTCTTTGCCAAGCTCGGCCTGCTGCTGGCCAAGTTCTGGAAGCTGCTGTTGATCGGCGTGCTGTTCTTCGGTGCTGCAATCAAGAAGCTGTTCGTGCGTGGTGACGACAACCGCACCGTGCGCTGAAACCCGCCTCGCCCAGCCACCGCTGCCTGCGGTGGGCTGGGTTTTCAGGCTGCCGCCAGCTAAAGTCAGCGTTCTGATAGGGACGTAGCAGAGACACGAATGCCACAGGCATCCGTCCGGGCCGGACTCCGGGCTTCCATCCGCCGCATGCATCGCCAGCACTTGCTGCTGGAGCCACTGCAATGAACACAGCGCGGCCGATGCTGGACACCTATCGCGAGGTCATCACGCCTGAAGGCGTGCCCCTGCAGCTGCCCGCCGCCGGGCCGGTGCCGCGTGCCCTGGCCTGGCTGATCGACCTGTGCGTACGCTTTGGCGTGCTGGCGCTGATGAGCCCATTGCTGATCGCGCTTGGCGAGCTGGGCCAAGGCCTCTATCTGGGACTGATGTTCCTGATGTTCTGGGCCTACCCGATCGTGTTGGAGGTCTGGTTCGGCCGCACTCTGGGCAAGAAGGTATTGGGCCTGCGCGTGGTTGCGCGCGACGGCGCGCCGCTGGGCTGGATGGCGGCGATCGTGCGCAACCTGCTGCGCACCGTCGACGCACTGCCGTTTGGGTACGCCCTAGGGCTGGTTACCTGCCTGTTTGATGCGCATGGCCGCCGCTTGGGCGATCTGGTTGCCGGCTCCCTGGTGATCCATACCGCGCCGCGCCCGATTACGCCGCCGGCACGTATCGATACCGCGCTGGCACCGCCGCTACCCCTGCAACCCAACGAACAGGCTGCCTTGATCGCCTTCGCCGACCGCGCACCGGCACTGTCACCCGGGCGCCAGCGTGAGCTGGCCGACATCGTCAGCGGGCTGAGCCAGGAGCGCGGCCAGGCCGGCGTAGTGCGCCTGTATGCAATGGCCAACTGGTTGCTGGGGCGCAGATGAGACAGGAACAGTTCGTCACCCGCTATCAGCACGAATGGCAGCAGTTCGAGGACTGGCTGCAACGCCGTGGCGAGCGCTCGCGCAAAGATCGGCGCAGCATCGACCCCGATCTGCTCGGCGATGAGACCTTCCCGCAGCGCTACCGCCGTCTCTGCCAGCAACTGGCCCTGGCGCGTCGCCGTGGTTACAGCCCGCAGCTGGTGGAACAACTGCAGCAGCTGATGCAGCGCGGCCACAACCTGCTGTACCGCACACCGGCACCGCGCTGGCAGCGTGCGCTTGAATTCCTGTTCGCCGATTTCCCCACCACCGTTCGCGGTCAGGCGGCCGCGATGTGGGTAGCCTGCGCGCTGTTCGTGATTCCGCTGGTCGGCATCTTCGTGCTGCTGCAGTACAAGCCCGAGCTGATCCACATGCTGATGGACCCACGCCAGCTCGCACAGATGGAAAAGATGTACGACCCCGCCGCCGACAACCTGGGCCGCGACAGCGGCACCGACTGGGCGATGTTCGGCCACTACATCATGAACAACATCAGCATCGGCCTGCGCACCTTTGCCAGCGGCTTGCTGGCCGGCATCGGCACCATCCTGGTGTTGCTGTTCAACGGCATCACCATTGGTGCGGTAGCCGGTCATCTGCAGCAGATAGGCTCAGGCGATCCCTTCTGGCGCTTTGTAGTCGGCCACGCGCCGTTCGAGCTGACCGCCATTGTGATTGCCGGCGGCGCCGGCCTGCAGCTGGGCTTGAGGCTGCTGGCGCCGGGCCGCAAGCGCCGCATCGATGCGCTGATCGAAGGTGGCGTGATTGGCGCGCGGTTATGCCTGGGCGTGGCCTTCATGCTGCTGGTCGCGGCCTTCATCGAGGCGTTCTGGTCCTCGATCGCATGGGTGCCGATGTGGGGCAAGCTCAGTGTGTCTGCCGTGCTATGGACGGTAGTGCTGCTGTGGCTGTGGCGCGGCGGGCGTGGAGGTGGTCATGCGGATTGATCAGCTCGATGTCGCACTGCGTGCGCGTTCGCAATGGGAAGCAATGGAGCTGGGCACCGCCCTGGTCCGCCGTCATGCTGCGGCGATCTGGAAGCCCTGGGTGTTGCTGACGCTGCCGGTATTCGCGCTGCTCAACCTGCTGGGTTGGTGGTTGGACAATTTCTGGCTGTCTGGCTTCATCCTGTGGTGGATCAAGCCCGCGTTCGAGCGCATCCCGCTGTATGTGATTTCGCGCGGCGCATTTGGTGCCGAGCCCACTACCGCTCAAACCCTGCGCGCGCAGTGGAACTGGGGCTGGCGCGGTCTCGGCGCCTATCTCGGCTGGCGTCGCCTCAGCCCTGCCCGCTCGCTATTGATGCCGGTCGATCTATTGGAAGGTGGCGACGCCAGCCAACGGCGCGGACGCCGGCATGCCCTTGGCGGTGCAGCCTATGGCCACGCCACCCTGCTCACCTCGGTGTGCTGGCATTTCGAGGCCATGCTGCAGCTTGCCGGCGTCGCGCTGGTCTTCATGTTCGTGCCGGTGGAACTGCTGTCCGAATCGCTACGCGCCACCTGGGAGCTGATCGGCGAAGACACCCCCGCGTGGGCGTGGATAGGCTTCAATCTGTTGGCGTGGCTGGCGATGACCTTGATCAGCCCGTTCTATAGCGGTGCCGGCTTTGGTCTCTACCTCAACCGTCGCACCCAGCTGGAAGCCTGGGATGTGGAAATCGCCTTCCGTCGCCTGCGCGAGCGCTTGGCTGGGCTGGCACCGATGCTGGTGTTGCTGCTGGCGGTGTTTGCCTTGCCATCGCTGCAGGCGCGGGCACAGGACAACGCTGAAACCCAGAGCGCCAGCAGCCACAGCAATCACAAAGGCGCCGCAGAAGCAGGAACGGACACGGCTGTCGCTACAGCGACCACGCCCCAGCAGCTGTTTGGCGCCGCACCAGCCGACACCGCCAGCTTCCGTCAGGCCGCTGCGCGTGCGTATGAAGACCCACAGCTCGGTGCCAAGCGCAGCGTCACCCGTTGGGTGAGGAAGACATCGGACAAGAAGCCAGATGCCGACGACAGCGACAGTCCCGATGCTGGCCCGATCTTCGCCGCCATCGCCAAGTTTGCCGCGCTGATCGGCGAAAGCATCCTGTGGATTCTGCTTGGCGTGCTGCTGGTGGTGCTCGCCCTGACCGCACGCTGGTGGCTGCCGTGGTTCCGTGGCGATGGCCGCCGCAGCCGTGGCGTGCAGACACCGGCAACCCAGGAAGCCCTGCAGCTGCCGGAAATACTGCCACCGGACATCCTCGGCAGCGCCCGCCGATTGTGGCGCGAAGGCAAGCCGCGCCACGCGTTGGCGCTTTTGTACCGGGCCTCGGTGGAAGTGCTGGTACAGCGCGGCAACGTCGTGCTGCCACCGGGCGCCACCGAAGCGCAGTGCCTGCGTGCCTCACGCAAGATGCCGCAGGAAGCCGACCGCAGCCTGTTCGCACGCATGGTGCGCACTTGGCAGTACGCCGCCTATGCCGGCCGCCTGCCCAGCGATGAAGAGTTCGACGGGCTGATCAAGGAGCTGCACCAGCAGTACGGGTGGCCGGCATGAACACCGCCCTGCGTAATTCGCTGATCATCGTGCTGCTGTTGCTGACTGGTCTGATCGCGTTCTGGTTCGTGCGCAACTTCGAGAAAACCAGCGAAGAGATCACCCTACCCGCCTATGGCGAGCCCACCTACAACGCGCTGTATGCGCTGCGCGAAACCCTGATCCGCGACGGCAGCAAGGCCGAAAGCAGACGCCAGCTCAACCTGCCCGCCATGCAGCTGCGGCCAGGCGATACCGTACTGATGCTCGACGACCCGCGCCTGCTTACCCCGGCACAGGTCGAGAGCCTGCTGGACTGGGTGCAGTTCGGCGGCCACTTGCTGCTGCGCGCACCCGATGCCGACGAAGACCTGGACGGCGACGAACAGGGTTTGTTGGAACGCTTGGGCGTAGTCACCAGCGAAGTATCGGCGCGCTGCCAGGTCTGGCAGGTACAGGGCCAGGAATCGCATGATGAGTTCTGCAGCGGCAACCGTTTCAGTCTCGCCGAAAAAGCGCGTACTGAACGCCGCTGGGCTGATGCCGGTGGCGACGACACGCTGGCCTATGCCCGCCTACGTTACGGCCTGGGTCGGGTCGATGTGCTCGGCGACATGGACTTCCTGCTCAACGGTAAAGGCCCGGGCGATACCGGCCTGCGCGACATCCCGCACCGCGATCTGGCCCGGCTGGTGCTGGCACCCAATTACGGCAAGGGCACCACCCACCTGATCTACGCGATGGAGCTGCCGTCGCTATGGAAGACGCTGTTCCAACGCGGCTGGCCGGTATGGGTGCCGCTGTTGCTCGCGCTGCTGGCGTGGCTGTGGATGCGCTGCCAGCGCTTCGGCGCGCTGCTACCCTCGCCACGCGAAGACCGCCGCTCGCTGCTGGAGCACGTGCGCGCCAGCGGCGAACACCTGCACCGTTACCGCAAGTCACCGCTGCTGTATGACGCGGTACGCCAGGCCTTCCTCGCCCGACTGCGCCGCCGCGCGCCGGTGGCCGCCGCGTTGAGCGGCGATGCCCAGGCACAAGCCATTGCCGATCACCTGCAATGGCCGATCAGCCGCGTACAGACCGCACTGCAGATTCCCCCTTCGCAGGACGACGTTGCCCTGCGCGACCGCATCCGCTTGCTCATCCAGATGAGAAACCAGCTATGACCGACGAGTTCACTCCGCCCGCCCTCCCCGGCGATGCACCCGCGCCGACGCCTGCTCCCGCGCCGGTCAACACGGATCTGATTGAACGCGTCGAGCGCATCCGCGAAGCAGTAGGCCATGCCTTCATCGGCCAGAGCGATGTGCTCGACCAGATCCTGATCGCCCTGCTGGCCGGCGGCCACGTACTGATTGAGGGCGTGCCCGGACTCGGCAAGACGCTGCTGGTCCGCGCCCTGGCGCAGGCACTGGAGCTGGACTACGCACGCGTGCAGTTCACCCCGGACCTGATGCCCAGCGACGTCAGCGGCCACGCCGTCTACGACCCCAAGACCGAGAGCTTCAAGATCCGTCGCGGCCCGGTCTTCACCAACCTGCTGCTGGCCGACGAAATCAACCGCGCCCCGGCCAAGACCCAGTCCGCGCTGCTGGAAGTGATGCAGGAAGGCCAGGTCACCATCGAAGGCAAGGCCTTCGCACTGACGCCGCCCTTCCTGACCATGGCCACGCAGAACCCGGTCGAGCAGGAAGGCACCTATCCGCTGCCGGAAGCGCAGCTGGATCGTTTCCTGCTGAAGGTATTGATCGACTACCCGCAACTGGAAGACGAAAAGCAGATGGTGCAGGCCATCACCACCGGCCGCACCGCCAGCGACTTCAACCTCAGCCAGGTGCCACGCGTACTCAGCGGCGCCGATGTGGTGGAACTGCAGAAGGCGGTGGCCGCGATCACCGTTGACCCGCAGGTAATCGATTACGCCGTGCGCATTGTCGCGGCGACCCGAAAGTGGCCGGGTATTGCCCTGGGCGCAGGCCCGCGCGGCAGCATCGCCTTGGTGCGTGCTGCACGCGCGCAAGCAGTGCTGTCCGGCCGCGACTTCGTTACCCCGGATGACGTACGCGAGATCGCCAAGCCGGCACTGCGTCACCGCATCGCGCTGGCCCCGGAACTGCAGATCGAAGGCCAATCCGCCGACGACGCCCTGACCGCCCTGCTCGCCAAGGTGGAGGCACCGCGCAAGTGAACAAAGCGGCAAGAAGCGCCAGCATCTCAAACGAGGCCCTTGCCTCAGCCCCCTCCCTTGCGTGCGCAGCACGAAGCGGAGGGCTGGGGAGGGGTGCTTCTGCTGCAGCTCTTTCTTCATCAACACCAACAAACCAGACAACCAGGGCCACGCAGTGAGACCCGCCCCCCTACTGATCACCCTGCTGGTGTTGTGGAGCCTGCTCGGCCTGCCAGTGGCCCTGCACTACCTGCCCATGCAGGCATGGACCATCAGTGCCGCGGCAATCGCCCTGCTCGCCCTGATCGACCTCCTGCTGCTCTGGCGCAAGCCCAGCCCACAGGTGCAACGCGAGCTCCCCGACTCCCTCGCCCTGGGCGTCGAGCGCGAAACCTGGCTGCAGCTGGATTCCTACGGCAAGCAACGCGTCGACGTATTCGACCTGTTGCCCGATGGCTGGAACAGCGACGGCCTGCCGCGCCGGTTGAAACTGGGCAAAGCCAGCGAAACCCGTTTCAGCTACCGCTTCACCCCGGCCAACCGCGGCACCTTCGTGTTTGATGGCGTGCATCTGCGCCTGCACTCACCGCTGCGCCTGTGGCGGCAACAACGCACGGTCGGCACGCCGCAAACCGTGCGCGTCTACCCCAACTTCGCGCCACTCACCCGCTTCGCCCTGCTCAGCGCGGAGATGGCATCACGACTGGTAGGCGCACATCTGAAGCGTCGCCGTGGTGAAGGCACCGATTTTCATCAGATGCGCGAGTACCGCGTCGGCGACAGCCTGCGCCAGATCGACTGGAAGGCTACCTCGCGCGCGCGCAAGCTGATCTCACGCGAGTACCAGGATGAAAAGAACCAGCAGCTGGTGATGATGATCGACACCGGCCGGCGGATGATGGCCGACGAAGGTGGCCTGTCGCATTTCGACCACGTGCTCAATGCTTCGCTGGTGGTGTCGTACCTGGCGCTGCGCCAAGGTGACGGCGTCGGCTTGTTCGCCAGCGGCGGCGACAGCCGCTGGGTCGCACCCAAGCGCGGCATGGGCGCGATCGACAGCCTGCTGCGTGCCAGCTACGACCTGCAGCCCAAGCCGGTGGCTACCGACTATCTTGCTGCGGCAACCGAGTTGTCGCTGCGGCAGTCGCGGCGCAGCTTGGTGATGCTGGTCACCAACGTGCGCGATGAAGATATCGAAGACTTGTTGGCAGCCGTGCGCCTGCTGCAGAAGCGGCACCTGGTATGCGTGGCTAGTCTGCGCGAACGCGAGCTGGACCAGGCTTTGGCACGCGACGTGGAAACCGTGCCCGAGGGGATACAGGCTGGTGCCATTGCCGCTTACCTGCAGCAGCGAAGCGATGCGCATGAAGCGCTGCGCAGCCATCGGGTGATGGTGTTGGACGTCACGGCGGAAGAGTTGCCGGCAGCATTGGTGGAACGCTATCTGGCAGTGAAGCGCGACGGCCTGCTGTAGACCATTGTCTCGGCTTCGCGGCTCACGCCGCTCCCACAAAAAAAGACCGGGCCATGTAGTGCCGAGCCATGCTCGGCAGAGGCCTTACCAACAATGCCTCCTGTCGTGGGGGGGGCGGGGGCGGGGGGGGGACATACCGGAGAGCCCCCACCCCCCGACAGCCGCGGCGAGCCCAGGCGGACCCCACCCACAACCACCGAACGACGCAGTGTGGGG